>CACWNZ010000009.1:0-13589 GCA_902762335.1 uncultured Ruminococcus sp.
CTGCTTGCGTATATCATCGTTTCGGCGGTCATAACGGTCAGATCAAAGGGCAGGCGGCTGAAAGCTCTGCTTAAGTCGTTCGTCAGCCTGCTTGCTGCGGTTTCGCTTATCTTTTTTCTTTATATCACAAACTGCGGACTCAACTATTACTGCACGCGCTTTTCCGCGCAGAGCGGTCTTGTCACAAGGGAGGTCACCGCGCAGCAGCTTTATCGGGTATGCGAATACTATGCCGATATGGCGGCGTCGAGCCGCGCGGAAATATCACGGGACGACGGCTCGCCCTTGGCTGCCGATGTATCTTCGCTGCGCTTTGCTGCGCGAGATGCTGTAAATGTGCTTCACGAAAGATTCCCCTCGGTCGCGGGGGGTTACAGCGTGCCGAAAAGCGTTATCCTCTCAAGAGGAATGTCTTATCTTGATATAACGGGCGTGTATTTTCCCTTTACCTTCGAGGCGAACGTCAATACCGATGCGGGAGACTACTGCCTGCCTTTTACCATGTGCCACGAGCTTGCCCACGTAAGGGGCTTTATGAACGAGGCGGACGCCAATTTCATAGCCTTTCTTGCCTGCGTGCGCTCCGATGACCCGTGGCTGAGATATTCGGGCAGCATGAACGCGCTGCGGCTCCTTCAGGGACATCTTTATACTGCTGACGAAAGCCTGTATAAACAGCTTTTATCGCATTACAGCGCGGGAATGTTCACCGACCTCAAAGCTCAGAGCGAGTATTGGAAGCAGTTTGAGACTCCCGTGGCGGCTGCGGCATCAAGCATAAACGACAGCTATCTCAAGATAAACCGTCAGCAGGAGGGCGTTAAGAGCTACGGTCTTGCCGCCGATCTCATCATCGCCTGTTACTTTGACGAGCACGAAACCGACGGCTGAAAAAACGGCATTTTTTTCAAAAGCTCTGTACAAATCACTTAAAAATGTGTATAATATTAGTAAAAATTTGTCTGTTGATAATCAGCAAAGCCGTGCCTGTTTATTCGGACAAGGCGCGGAAGATCCGATTCGGAGGGACGCAGGATGCAAAAAATACTTTTAGCCGCCGCTTCAGAGACAGACCGCTCTCTGTTATATGAAATATTTGCCCCGAAATACGAGCTGCTCATGACCGAAAGCAGCGAAGAAGCGTATAAGCTTCTCATCGATAACAAGGACGAGCTTGCCGTAGTGATAATAGCGGACAGCATTGCCTCGCGTATCTCACAGGACGCGGCGCGCACGCTTCTTTCGCTCAAGCTGTTCGACCTTGTGCCTGTTCTTATTTTGCTTGAGTCGGGCGAAGCCGAAATAAAGCAGCAGAGCTTTCATTTTCCGATCAGCGACGTACTCGGTTCTCCCGTAAACCCCTTTATTGCAAAAAAACGTGTGTCAAATCTCATAGAGGCTTACACAAACAGGATAGAGCTTGAAAAGCTCGTCAGCGAGCAGACAAAAAAGATACTTGAGCAGAACAGGGCGCTAAAGGAGCAGCAGAAAAAGATAAATACCATAAACAACGATATGCTCGACACTCTGAGCATGATGATAGAATACCGCGACGTGGAATCGGGCAGACATATACACAGGATAAGAAAATTCACGGAGGTGCTGCTGCGCATTCTTGCCGAAAAATATCCGCAGTACAATCTTACCGAGGATAAGATAGAGATGATAACCTCAGCCTCGTCCATGCACGATATAGGCAAGATAGCCATACCCGATTCTATCCTTCTCAGCCCCAAAAGGCTCACCTACGACGAGTTCCGCATAATGAAGCAGCATACCGTAAAGGGCTGCGAGATACTTGAGCAGCTTGATTCCGTTGAGAAGAACGAATACTACAAATACTGCTACGATATATGCCGCTACCACCACGAAAAATGGGACGGCACGGGCTATCCCGACGGGCTGGTGGGCGATCAGATACCTATATGGGCTCAGGTAGTCTCGCTGTCGGACTGCTACGACGCGCTTACCAGCGAGCGCCCATACAAGACCTCCTATACCCATGAGCAGGCGGTAGAAATGATAAGAACGGGAGCCTGCGGAGCGTTCTCCGATGTGATGCTCGACTGCTTCAGCGCCGCTCTGCCGCGATTCAGGGAGCTTGCCGTACAGTATGCCGACCCCTCAAACGCGGACAGGAGCGTATCCGACAAGGCACCGCCCGCAAGACGCGGCGCCGAGGGCGATCATTCAAGGGATATTTACCTTAAAATGGACAGGGAAGCCCTTATCGATACTATCGAGCACCAGAAGAAGAACATCGCCGAGCTGCAGAAGATCGACAGAGAGGTGCTCTACAAGCTCAACGATCTCGTCGTCGAGTTCGATATAAGGGCTGATATCCTTTACGAGAGAAAGGGCAGTCTGAGGACTATATGCGGCTACGTACCCAAAAATTATGAAGAGACCATAAACGTGCTCTCCGAAAACTGCTCCGAGGATTTCAAACCGATCTTTGCGCAGAGCTTCCGTACGAGAAATATGCTTGAGCTTATGGAGAACGGCGAGGAGAGGATAGTTCTTGAATGCTCCTTCGATATGGGCAGGGGAGAGTATTCTCACGTAAGGTGCGGGGCTATCCCCGTTTTTGAGAACGACAGGCTCTCAAGGATATTCTTTGCCGTCACCGAGCTGAGAGAAGGCTTCGCAGACCGCAGTATAAGCGGCGATAAGGACATAATAACGGGTCTTTGGAACTACACGGGCGTAAAAAGAGAGATAGACGCTTTCCTTGCAAACGACGGCAAAAACGGCTCTCATGCCCTCGTTATGATAGACATAGACGATTTCAGGACGATAAACAGACAGGCGGGCTACCGCTTCGGCAGCGAGATACTCTGCGATATAACTAATCTGCTCAAATACCGTATCACGGGCAGCAATATCCTCGGCAGGATAGAGGACGACAGCTTCGTTATATTTATCAACGACTGTCCCGACAAGGAGCAGAGGAGCTTGATGATCGAGGATATATTCCGCTGCATTCATAAGACCTACATATCCGATGAGGAAAGACTGCCCGATATCTCCGCCTCGGTGGGCATAGCGCTCTATCCGGCAGACGGCAGTGATTTTGACGAGCTGTTTGAAAACGCCCGCAGGGCCGTTGAGATTGCCGAGCTGAACGGCAGGAATATGTATCTTTACTATAACAAGGGTATGCGCGAAAGCTGGGAGCTTCAGAAATTCGACAGCTCTCTCAGGGTCGTTGAGAAAAACGAGCTTGAGGTCACCGAGCTTCAGGGGTATTTTATCCCCGTCGTCGATTCCGCAAGCGGCTTCATAATGTCCTACGACGTAATAGGGGTGAGCGGCAGATATATGTCGCGCCTCGTAAATATGGATACCCTTATGCAGGCGGCTCTCAATTCCGAGAACGTCGCGGCTCTGTCGCTCAACAGCGTTGACAAGCTGCTCTCTATGATAGCGCAGCTTGAAATGGAAAACACGGCTATGCCCGAGCTTTCTATCCTTACCGTTTTTGACGGCAGCGAGCTCGATACCATCGTCTCCGCCTTTGCCGAAATGCTTGAGAAAAATCCCGTGGACAGCAGCAGGATCTGTATCATGCTCTCTCACGATATGATAGAGCAGCTCAGCGTTGCCGAGCTTACGGACTTTGCATCTCAGATCAAGAGTCTCGGCTTTATGGTGGGTATCTACAACGTCGGTATAAGAAGCATAAACGTCAACTGCTTTATCGAGAATCTCTTTGATAAGGTCGTATTTGCAAAAAGATTCATACAGTCCGTTACCGACGGCGTGTATGATCCGGATATAATGATAAACCTGCTTAAGTATTTTGATAAGCTCGGTACAAAGACCGTTCTGCCCGGCGGCATAAGCAGTGATTTCGTTTCTATGCTCAAGGAAAGGTCGCCATACTCCTTCGGCTACCATAAGGACGAATTCATCTCTATAAACGACTTCAGATTACAGATGAAGGCTTCGTCTGTGATAAAGGATTATCCCGTGCTCTCTCACGAAAAGACCTCTCTCGTGCTCAACGATAAAATGTACGATGAGATCCTTGAGCAGACCAAGTCGTTTATTATAGAATGGTCGCCGCGCTTTGACAAAATAAAAATATCCGGCTCGTTTGCGCGTATGTACGGCTACAGACCCGAGCCCGAGGATTTCTTCCATACCCTGACGGGCGCCGAGTTCATTCACCCCGACGACCAGAAAAAGTTTGCCGAAAAGATGAACTCCGCAAGATCCGAGCAGATCGACGAGGAGGCTTTCGTAAGGATATACAACAAGAGGGACGACAAATATCTGTGGAACAGAGCGAGATTCGTCACTATCAAGAATTCCGAGGACGTGCCTACAAGGATAATGGCGGTGTTCACCGATATTTCGGACAACAGGACCGACGGCCCCGACGAAAGCAGAAAGGACCGTACCGACTTCATAACCAATCTCTACAACAAGCACGCCACCGAGAACAAGATAAAGAACTATCTCTATGACGAGGGCTCCGACGGCAGCCACGCTCTGCTTATGGTGGAGATATGCGGCTTTGATACCCTCGAAAGAGAGCTGGGTTTCGTATTTGCCAACGCCGTTCTCAAGGAGGTGGCAGGCAGCGTGCGCGAACTGTTCCGTGATTCCGACATAATAGGGCGCGGCAGCGGCAGCAGATTCACCGTATTTGTAAAGGGCATGGACGCCCGCAACAAAATAAGGGAAAAGTGCGCGCAGATATGCAGGGCTATAAACAACAAATATCAGTCCGATGCGGGAGAGATAAGCGTTTACGGCAAGATAGGCATAAGCCTCTATCCCCGCGACGGCAGCACCTATGACGAGCTGTACGAGGGCGCGCTCAAGGCTCTCTACTTTGCAAAGCACAGCCAAAAGCTTGACGCGGCATTCGTATCCGACGTGGACGGCAGCATACCCAAGCTGCTGCATGAATAAATGATTACGGGGTGACGATATGAAAAAATATTCGGCTCTTATCCTGTCGGCAATAATAGCGGGCTCCGCCGTTCTCGGCGGCTGCGGCGGCTCTGAGGAAGGCGGTCTTTTCGGCAGCGCGGTAAGCTCCGATAAGCAGTCCTCTCAGACTGTTAGTGTCGTTTCCGCTGACGAAAGCTCCGAGGAGGAAAGCTCTAAGGAAGAAAACTCAGAGGAGGAAAGCTCTAAGGAGGAAAGCTCTAAGGAAGAAAGCTCTAAGGAGGAAAGCTCTAAGGAGGAAAGCTCTAAGGAGGAAAGTTCCGACGATGAGAGCTCCGTGCAGGAGAGCGTTCTCGGGCAGTATGAATATGAGTATCTGATGCTTAAGCACTATCTTGACAGTGAGCTTGAAAAGAGCGGGAGCAGGGAGTATTCCACGGAATATAACGGCGAGGTGCATACGATGCCCGGGTACGAGCTCTCGTGGGAGATGCTCACGAGCGTTATAGGCGACTTCAATAAAGACGGCAGCCCCGAGCTGATAGTTCAGTACGGGGTCAGCCCAAAGGACGGCTGGGACAAGCAGGGGATAGCGCTTGAGATAATAAAATACACCAACGGGAAGATCAGGAGATTTCGCGCGCGCGAACTGATAGAATACACGAGGATCGCGGGAGCGGGCTATGCGCCGAAGGAAATAGTTGACGAGTTGTACGTTGACCCGAACGGCGACCTCTCGATACTGCATACCCGTACTTCAGGGACCTCTCCCGTATCGGCAGTGTATTATACCTATACTCTGCATGACGGGAGCTTAACGGAAACCAATAACCTCTACGTCTCAAAAGAGGGTTTCTACGGTCAGCCCGAAAGCGAGATATATAACAATGATAAAGCCGGCTACGTAGTATCTGACGACAAATGCTCCGTGTTCGTGTTCAGCAGAATGACGGCGCCGCCGCCAGAGCCGCACGTATATTTTTCCGCCGAAGAGGGTGCGGCGCTCCAGAAAAAATATACCTCACTTGAGCTTATAGAATATTTTGCCGTAGAGGATTCTATAGTTCATGAAATGGAAAGGAACTACGGCTATGACGCGTCAGGCGCAGTATTTGTCTCATACGATGAGATGCTCAAGGCGTACAACGCATCACACTGACCGAGCGCAGAAATAAGACTGCGGCAGCCGCCGCGCAGCGGGGAGTTGTATTATGAGTGAGAATAACGGCATTCACGAGGGACATCGTGACAGGCTAAGAGAAAAGTTCATAGCTTCGGGGGGCAAAAGCCTTCCGGATCATCAGCTGCTTGAGCTGCTTTTGTTTTACGGTGTGCCGAGAAGGGATACCAACGTGACGGCGCACAGGCTGCTTGATAGTTTCGGCTCGTTTTCCGGCGTTTTCGATGCTCCCGCCGATGCCCTTCAGAAATTCGGGCTGAGCCGGAGCTGCACAGTCATGCTCAAGCTTATCCCCGAGCTGTGCGCAAGGTATTATGACGATAAATTCAAAAGCAGAGACGGAGCTCGTTCACAAGACGCAGTCACCGATCTCAGCCGGCAGGTAATGCGGTATTTTATCGGCGCGAATGAGGAGCAGCTTTTTGCCCTGCTTCTTGATACCGACGGCAAGGTGATTTACAAGGATACGATCGGCAAGGGCGTTCTGATTTCTACGGAGACGAGCGGAAAAAAGCTTATACGCCTCTGCGCGCAGCATAAGGCGAAAAGCTGTGTTCTTGCGCGGGATCATGCAAACGACTTATGCTTACCCACCGACAAGGATATCCGGTTTATAACGGAGATCAAAAAAACGCTCAGATCTATAGGCGCAGTTCTTTACGAATACTACATCATAAGCGGAGACCGGTGTATCCCGCTGTCGGAGAGCGAAGAATACTATTATCTGTTTCAATGAAAAGCGGACCGTCCTGTGGCGGTCCGTTTTGTTTCGCTATTTTTTTCTGAGCTCGGCAATTGCGGCATAGTGCTTTACGTCGAATCCCTCCGGCGCGGTACGAGCGAGCTGCTCAAGATGCTCACGCTCCCAAGCCGCGATCTCGTCCGCCGTAAGCGAAGCTCCCACGCCTCTGCAGGCCTTCATTCTGCCGTTCCAGCTCTCTCTTGTAAAATGCACTGCGATGGGGTATTCTTCGTGATGAACGAGCTCAAAGCCGTCGGAATAAACAGGGGGGATCTCTATCGGGTGCATAGTTTCTCCGCAGCCGTTCCAGCGGGGGCTATACTTCAGTACGAGCTCCTCGCTTGCGCCCGCTATCCTGTCCTCAAAGGGCAGCCACGCCATATAGAGGATAAGCAGCGCGCCGTTCGGCTTCAGCATTTCATATAGCTTAGGCGCGATCGTTTTATGGTCGAAATACCAGAAGCACTGACACGCCGTTATAACGTCGAAGTACCCTGCGGGAAGGTCAAGCTCCTCGGCAGGCGCAGCTATATATTCGATATCCATGCCCTCGGACATAGCCCTCGCCTGAGCTATCTGCTCCCCGGATATATCCGCCGCAGTCCATTTTGCGCCGTATCGGTACAGCGCTCTCGGCAGCACGCCCGTGCCCGTGCCGAGGTCAAGGACTCTCTGAGGCGCCGTACAGAGTCCGCGCTTTATCACCCTGTCATAGAATTCCTCGGGATAGATATCGCGGTATCTTGCATAGTCCGCAGAAGTTCTGCCCCAATCAAACGCCTTTCCGCCGTCTATCCTGCTGTCGGTTATTTCCATTTCAAGTCCTCCTGTGTCAGATCCGGTCAGGATCATTCGCTGCTTTGCAGCCATTCTTTTATCAACTGCTTTCTCTGCGGGTATTCCTCTTCGGGAATAAACAATTCCTTCGCCGTGGATGCGGGTGTCAGCTTCCCTTTTTCTTCAAGCCTGATAATAATCTTTAATTCTCCATTAAGATAACCTTTGGCATAATTCAATGCCCTTATACGAAGGAAATCTGCAAGGAACGTACAGAAAAATTCATCTGCACGGGTCTTGCCTGCGCAGGCGGCAAACCTTTCGTATAACATTTCGTCAGATATCTCTTCTATTTTCTCATAGAGATATTCGCTTATATCGGCGGGAAGATACTTCATGGATTCCTCCGCATACCTTGCTCCGCCGTTTCCCAGAAGCCGCTCTGTCAGCTTACGGTAGTATCCCGTCGCAGCTTCGAGCGCGTCGTTCACGGCTTTGTCCTTTATTGACTGATCCATATGATCGCCTCTTTTTTGCAGTATGGTTTTTCTGACCGGTGCGGGACCGGTCACGGCAGTATCCGCTATTATCGGAATACCTGCTCTCTCAGCTCCTTGTTGGAGATCAGGGCTATCAGTCTGCGCATACGTGTTTTGTCGTCAGACAGCTCCTCAAGCTGTTCTTCAAGCAGCATGAGCCACGCCCTGTATTCCTTTTTGTGGAAATGACCGATAAAATCATAAAACGCTTCTTCAAAAAAATACACGTGTTTATCCAGGCATTGCTTGAGAAAACCGCAGAATCTTTTTTGCCATTCAAGTATTTCGTCATCGTCATACAGATCGGAGCGCAGCTCACCGAAGCGTTCGTTCAGCTTGGAAAACCACGCATTCATTTCATCGCTGATAGTAACGTCTCCGTCCCTGCGCCACCAATATAGTCTGTCATCGGATGATACCTTGAATATAGCTTCCGTCGTGTATTCGGGGGTCTTATTGTCCTTGGTTGTTACTGCTATTGTGACGTAATAATCAATCTTTGTTATTTCATCCTCTGAGGTGGTCTTATTCTTCACATGCTCCCACAGCTCGTAAAAGTCTTTGCCGTACACCTCGGAGATGATCCTGACGTATACTCTTCTGAATATCAGATAACCTCCTATAAAGGTCATATCTTCTTTGTAGTCGGGAAGATATTTTTGAATATCAGTGTGTTGTTTATCATTAAGGAATTCAATAAGAAGCGAGATCTGCTCTTCCTCATCAAGTCCGCAGCTCTCACGGAACCTCATCATATCCGAACAGGTATTCATAATCAGCTTGAAATAAATTGAATCCTCCATATACTCTTTCTTTTTATCGGAGTCGGACGCAGCAAGCTTTTTTATTCCGTTAAGGCAGGCGTATATTGAATAATAGCTTTGCGCCCTGACCTTACCCGGTGAAAACGTGAGCATAAAAGATTGATATTTGTTGAACTCATTTCTGTACTCATCATCTACTATCTCGTACACTTTCCAGAGATCATGCCGCCAATGCAGCGTGAATTCCCTGTCAAGTACGCAGCTTATCCATTTTTCAAGATCGTAGGGTATGTTCGTGGAATCATTGAAAGAGAAGCAGAAGCTGTCAGAATAGGATTCCATAAGAAGATAAAGAGCCTGAACGGCAACGTTGTACTGCCGCCCGCCTATTTTTCCGCTGAAAACGTGAGCGCCTTTGTTATACAAGCCTGCCTCCTCCCAGAAGTCATCTTCAAAATAGCTGTAGGTTACTTCGAGACAGTCATTTATAAAAAAGGGCTTTCGCATAAGCCAAAACCTGTTGTCAAAAGCGGTCTGTGAAGATAGCAAAAACAGCCCGGATTGATCTATCAGTCTCAAGGCGTCAGCAATAAAAGCCTCTTTTTTTTCCTCGGGTATATTAACGTCACCCAGAACGTTTACAAAAGTTCCCATAGACACCACCTGTATAATTATTCCGGATCGATCCGAGTAAATTATAGAATAAATCCCGTCATTTAGTCAAATTTGCGAAATTTTTCAATTGGAGTTTAAAGCTTTTCAAATGGAGTTTTTTGTACTGTTTTTGTCTGATACCGACAAAATATCAGCGGAAATTCATTCACTTTACCTCTTGAATCCGCATTATTTACAAGAGAAAGCCGAAAAGCTGACAGGATCGTAAAACCGTTCGTTGAAGTACACAAGGTTTTGGCGGACAATATGTATCATACTGCCAAAAACGGGCTTTGCGGTATTGTTTTTCGGGGAAAAACTATATATGCGAAACGGGAGGCTGAGGTACGGATCGTCCTCAAGCCTCCCGTATTCAGGGGAATCTGATTGTGATTGATAATCATTATTATATAATGCTGCCCGGCGGCGGTGCTTCTTCACTGCCACCAATACGACTACTACTATCACGGCAAGCAGGATCACGCTGCCTGTAATAACGACGGGAATGCCCCAACCCGGAACGCCCGATCCGCCTGAAGCGCCTACCATGCCCGCAACTCCCGCGCTGCCGGGTGCGGCTGCCGCAGCCCATTGCTTGCTTCTGCTGCTCAGATCTCTGCTGTAGGTCGGGTTGCCAAGATCGATAGTCATATATTCCTCATTTTTCAGATACTCTTTCTGTTTCTCTTCATCAAGATAGACCGGGTCAACGGCGTTGCCCATTTTGATAAGCTCGTTGTTATCATCGTAGACCGCATAACCGACCGACCTCGTCAGGTGATTATCACGATATACACCGGGCTCATAATAAGTGTTCTCGGTATTGTATTTTTCAAAGGTGGTTCCCTGACCGTTTCTTTTACCGTTCTTCATCTCGCCGCGGTAGCAGATCATATATCCGACCGGTGAATATGAAGGACCCATCCTTTCGAAATAATACAGCATGTGGCAGAATTCACCCTGACCGTTGGGATAGCCGTTTTTCCAATCGCCGCTGTAGTAAAACGTGGTGTTAGAAATGGAGGTTGAACATGACACTCGTTCGCATCATATCCATGCGGTGCTTTGCGATTCTGACGAATGGAATAATTACGTCAATTTCCGTGATTATCTGAACAGCAATACCGAAGCCGCAAGGGAATATGAAGCAGTCAAGCTCAGACTCGCAGAGCAGTATCCTGATGACAGGACAGCCTACACGGACGGCAAGCAGAAAGTCATAGATAAGCTGCTTGCAGAAGCTCGTGTATGGAAAAGTAAACAGCATCCAATATGATAGAGAGCTTATCCTGCGAAAAAAGCCGTGCAGATCAATCAAGTCTGCACGGCTTTGAGTTGTGTTTATATAATTTTGTTATGCATCTGTTTCGGCTGATCTTTTTTCCCTCGCAAGCAGCCTTTGGTATACGCCGTGGATCTCATCAAGCTGATCGGCGGATATTTTCGCGCCGTTCAGAAACCGTTCGTATACCCTCGCGGGATCAACGTGGATCATGAGAACGGGAGTATCATCATTCTGCTCGTTTTTTCCGTATTTGCCGCGGGTCACGTATCCCGAAATATTGAAAAGCCTGTCTGTGCATTTTGTTCCCTCGGGCAAGGGCGATTTGAAATAAACAGGGATAGCCGGAAGCAGCAGGGCGTTGCAGTAGGATATATCCTTACCGTATTCACGCTCCACGATATCAAGATAACCGATCTGCTTTGCGATGTCCGAATTAGCGGGATAGCCTTCAATAGCTCCGTCCTTGTCCGAGATCCTTTTCGGCACGTAATACTTTGAATCAAAGACGGAAACGCGTTTTTCTTCAACAAAAATAGTATCTATGATAGACGTTCCCGTTCCTTTGAAGCTGTTTTCTTCATTCTCTCCCGTAAAGAAATGATATTCCGGGTTGTCGGATTCCTTATCTGCCCGATTGCCGAAAACGCCGTCATTTACCGCTTCCCATACAAGATGAAAGGAGGTCGTACCTAAAACGAGATTTGTATAATGAAAGCTTTTTTTGCACCACGCTTCAAGCGCGCGGAACAGGAAAATATCTCTGTTGGAAACGGCGGTAAGCATATAATTACGAACAACGGGGACAAGAGCCTTCAGGTCGTCCTCGTTAATGCGGGTCATCTGCGGCATGATGACTCCGCCGTAATTCTTGGAGTCCTTCAGCAGCTCATAAGCATAGCTTACAGCAGAGGCATGGATATTGGTTATCAGCTTGCTGTAATCCTGCATACGGTACTTTCGCATAAGCTTCATATAGATCGCGGTATCGCCGTCGATAAAGGGCTGACACTTTTTTATCGTTGCGCCCCAGGCTGTTTTTCCCTTTGACTGTCTTCCGAGAACACGCTTATCCTCATAGTACAAGCCGTGATTGACGTAATCGTTGATGATATATTCCGCTAAGGAAAGCTTTTCTACCTCGTCCTCTTTTTTCTCTTTATTGGACGCGGCAAAAACGTTCTCGGCGAATATATCCTCTTTTTTTCTTTCAAGACTGAGCAATACTTCTATGATAGTGTCCGTATGCTTTTTCAGATACTCCTGCTTTCCGGGGTCGGCTTCAAGCGGAAAATAACTGTCGTCTGCATATTTGGGGAGGCTGTATATCACGACGCCGTCATTATTCTTTTTCCCTATCAGAGCCTTGCCGACAAACGCAACGGAATCCCTTTTAAAAAACAGATCCATACGATAAAGCTCATCCATAAGAGTCGGATCATTCAATCGTTTTTTGACCTTTTCGGCTGACATTCCCTCTTTGATGAATATCTCTCTCATGTGTTTCCACCCGATCCACCGTTATCGGTTTTCTGCTCGGCATCGGCAGCTTCCGGCTCAGGCGGGACGGCGGTTTCCTGCTTAGCGGCTTCGGTTACGGCGGCTTGTTTTTCTTCCCCGTTCTTATCTTCCGTCTGCGCTTTAGCAGGTGCGGCTTCCTTATCCGCGTCTTCACGGGTCTTTAGCTTTCCGATATCAATGATTTCATCTATCGGCGTATTTGCTGCCAACGCCGATCTGACAGCGGAAATATTGCGATATTCATTATGGAACAGATCCTCCGGTCTGAGCCTGACTACGTCCTGCAGCAGATATGTAAGCAGCTTATCCGCAAGAGGGTTTACCATATTTGAACGATCCTTGGCACCCATATAAGCGTTTATCATTTTAAGCTCGGAGGTCTTGAAAAACCACGAGCCTATCCAGCGGTCCTCCTCGTATTTTTTCTGAAGCTTAGCGTTGATCGCCTTTCTGAAGGTATCCCAATAATATTCCTTGCCCTCCGGGAATTCCTTGGTTTTCAGAATGATAGTTCTCTCTTCCGAAATATGTTCGGAATTGATATCCATATACTTGAACTGCCAGCGGCGCTTAAAGGCGGAATCAAGAACGTAAACGTCCTGATCCGCGCTGTTCATTGTAGCCCGGATATATAGGTTTGAGGGCAGGGAGATCGTACCGTCATACAGATCGCCGAGTGTTTCCTTAAGATACTTATCGAGCGCCGTTTCGGGCTTGACGGAATATTCGCTGTTTCCGTCGTTATCCCTGTCAAGCACCTGAAACAGGTCACCGAATACGGCGGCAGCCTTTGCACGGTTGATTTCCTCAATGGCAAGGAGATAATTATGAGGCTTTTCGTTCTGAGCCCTGTCTCTTACGGCCCTGACGTAGATATTTATAAACGGTCCCGGCTCGAATTCATAGGTCAGCTTTTCTTCTCCCGTTTTTTCATCAGCCCCTTTAACAGGCTTATAGCAGCCGACAAAGCTCTCATATGAATAGTCCTCATAGAAGGTCACGCGGGTAAAGTATTTGTTGATGAAATCATTTTGAGCTTTAGAAATTTTTTTATTGACCGTTTGGGAGGTATCATCATTTGCTTTGAAATCTACTTTTATGCCGAATTCTTTTTCGTATGCATCAGTCAGAGCCTTGAATGTATCTTCAGAGATATTTTCTCCGATACTGCCGAATGGCTCATAGTTTTCGACCCTGCTCAAAAGCTTTTTCTCAAATTCCTCATTTA
>CACWNZ010000009.1:13620-14176 GCA_902762335.1 uncultured Ruminococcus sp.
CTTTTTCTGCCCTTGGGACCTTTATAAACAAAACGTTTCCCAGGATCTTTCCGTTATTATTTAATTCCTTCAGATAATAAATCGGTTTTTTATCTTCAAGCTCTTTGCATATTTCGTCTGTATTATATCGATTACGAGAATCATTGGATCTTCTTCTTATAGATAAAGTATAATCAGTTATATGGGAATTAAATAATTGAATGACTATTACATACGGTTCAAGCACTTCTGCAAAATGCTTGATTTGTTCTTCCGAATATTGATCTGTTTTTCCCTCCGAGGCAAAAGTACCGCACATAAAATAAAAACGTTTTTCTTTGTTGTCATCAAAATTTTTCCATACAACGTTTTGGGGAAACATCGTTTTTACTGTATCATTTGCAAGATACGTATGATTGTTATTGGTAAATGTTGTCAATAATAAAACACAGCTGTCTTCTTTATCAAAAAAAATATTGGAGAAAGGCTCTGCGCCCCTTTTTTTCTTTTCTCCCGGTAAATGTTTTGTGTATCCCATCTTTTCAAGAAGAAGAATGATATCCTTATTTCTCATGTC
>CACWNZ010000010.1 GCA_902762335.1 uncultured Ruminococcus sp.
ATATCTCTCGAAAAATCGGAAAAATTCACCATATATTTCATCTGAGAACTTGAAATTTGGAAAAGAATATTCTATAATAAGTAACACACAGTGGTGAAAGGTGCAACGAAGTGGTACGAAATGGTGCAAAACTTTGTTGAAATGGTGGAAAAGCTATGTTGATGGGGTCATATCAACATAATATCGACCCGAAGGGCCGTGTGATAATGCCCGCTAAGTTCCGTGAGGAGCTTGGTGAGGTCTTTTACGCCACCAAAGGACCTGACGAAACGGTACACGTTCTCTCTGCTGAGAACTGGGAGGAGCTCGGCAAAAAGATCTGCGCCCTTCCGTCGTCGAAGTCAAAGGATCTTTCACGCTTCGTGTTCTCGAGCGCGGCGGAGCTCATGCCCGACAAGCAGGGCAGGGTGCTTCTTCCTCAGGTGCTGAGGGACTTCGCTCATCTTGATAAGGACGTCATGATAATAGGCACGGGCAGCCGTGTGGAGATATGGGATCTTGCCCGTTGGAATAAGTATAACGATGAAATATCCCAAAGTCAAGTGCTTGAGATCATGAATCTGTACGATATTTAGTACAACGCACGAGATAAGGGACGGAATGATATGGAATTCTTGCACAGACCCGTTCTTCTTGAAGAAACGATAGCTTCACTTGATATAAAGCCCGACGGGATCTACCTTGACGGCACGGCAGGAGGCGGAGGACACTCGGCGGAGATACTGCGAAGACTCGATAAGGGAACGCTTATCTGCACGGATAAGGACCCCGATGCGATAGAGACGCTGAGTGAAAGGTTTTCCGAGAGCAGGAACGTTAAAATTGTCAGATCGGATTTTTCGGATATGGACACGGTGCTCTCGCAGCTCGGCATAGAGGGGCTCGACGGAGTGCTGCTCGATATTGGAGTTTCATCCCACCAGCTTGACACCGCAAGCCGTGGGTTTTCTTATCATTACGATGCGCCGCTGGATATGCGCATGAGCCGGAGCGGCGCGACCTGCGCAGACCTTGTGAACGGGCTCTCTTACGGCGAGCTTGTAAAAATTCTTTTTACGTACGGCGAGGAGAAATTCGCAAAGAGCATTGCGCGGGCAATAGAGCGCGAAAGAGCCGTAAAGCCCATAACGACGACCCTTCAGCTTGCGGAGATAGTAAAATCGGCTTATCCGCCCGCAAAAAGGCACGAAAAGCACCCCGCAAGAAAGACCTTTCAGGCGCTCAGGATAGCCGTGAACGGTGAGCTGGACAGACTATCCGAAGGACTTGACAAGGCGTTTGCGGCGCTTAAAAAGGGCGGCAGGCTCTCCGTTATAACCTTCCATTCCCTTGAGGACAGAATGGTCAAGCAGAGAATGGCGTCGTGGTGTCAGGGCTGTACCTGCCCGAAGGATTTTCCTGTATGCGTGTGCGGCAAGACCCCGAGCGCAAGGCTCGTACTTAAAAAGCCTGCCGAAGCAGGCGAGGCTGAGCTTGAAGAAAACCCCCGCAGCAGAAGCGCAAAGCTGCGTTGCTGTGAGAGGATAAAATAAACAGCGTATATCAATTAAAGGAGTGTAGCTGAAATGGCTGTAAATAAAAATAGCGGACTTGCTTATGATCTCTCTCTGTTTGAACCCGAACCCGCAGCAAACCCTGCCGAGGAGGTCGGATCCATGAAGGTGAAAAACGAGGGCAAGGTCATCAGGCTTGAAACGGAAGAGTTTGAAAGATCGCAGAGAAGAAGAAGAAACCCCATAATTATTCTCAGCGTTTCTTTGCTTACCCTCGCGGTGGCTGCGGTTTTCTCGTTGATAGTATATAATAACGTAAGGATAAACGAGCTCAACGAGGATATCATCTCTGCAAATGAGGTACTCGAAAATCAGCAGAATCTCGAGGCTCAGTATCAGCTTACAATAGACCGCAAGCTCACTGACCGCAAGGTACAGGAATATGCCGAGCAGAAGCTCGGAATGGTACGCGCCAATTCTGCGCAGAAGCAGTTTGTGTCTCTTACCGACGGAGACAAGGGTGAGGTCATCAGAGGCGACGAAAAGCAGTCGTTCCTTGATAATCTGGCAAAGGTGTTCCATATCTGAGCAGCAGCAAGCCTGCAGAGCAGCGGAAGGGTAATAATACATTTTTGTAAATAGGCATATAATTACAAGGGTGGATGCAATAAAGGAGACGCAGCGGTCGCTGCGGGCTCTTTTGGGGCATTTGCCCGATTTTGTCTATCGGGATTTTTTGCGTATATAAGGAAAAAGGCGTCTTTTTAGAGGAAAAGGAGTGGTCAGCTTTGAAAAAAGGAGCATCGGCGAAGCTCTGGAAGCGTTCCGTCTTTGTAATGTTCATAATAATAGTATTCGGCTTCGGCACGGTGGCGGCAAGACTGCTGATCCTTCAGACCGTCATGTCCGAGGAGCTGCAGCAGAAGGCTGTGTCTCAGCAGCTCTCCGATACTTCTCTCTCTGCAAAGAGGGGCAGCATTTACGACTGCAACGGCAACCTGCTTGCCCAGAGCATTACGGTATGGGATATAGTTCTTGAGCCGAAAAATATCAAGAACGAGCACCAGGGAATGATCGTGGCAAGAGGAATGGCGGATATCCTCGGCGTGGATATTGAAGAGGTATTTGAACAGACAAAGCAGGATAACTACTACGAGGTCGTAAAAACAAAGGTGGATACCGACCTTAAGGACGAGGTGCTGCGGTTCAAGGAAAAAATAGGCGATGAATACGGCATAGGCAACTGCATAAAGGCTATAGAAAGCTATAAGCGCATTTATACTCACGATAATTTTCTTGCGGACGTTCTGGGCTTTGTGGGCAACGAGAGTCAGGGACTTGAAGGGCTTGAGGCGCAGTATGACGACTATCTTACGGGAAAGCCCGGCAGGCTGGTAATAGCCAAAAATGCCGCAGGACAGGAAATGCCCTTTGAGTACGAGCAGAAGATAGAAGCCGTTGACGGCTACGATCTTACACTCACCATAGACGAGTATATACAGAGCCTCATGGAAAAATACGTCCGTGAGACGATAGCGGAATTCAACGTCGCCAACAGGGGCTGCGCTATTATGATGAACGTCAAGACGGGCGCGATAATCGGCTTTGCCTGCGAGGGCTCCTTCAACCCCAACGAGCCGTTTAAAATATGGGATCAGAGCAAAAAGGAGCTTATAGACAAGCTGCCCGAAAAGGAGCAGGACGAGGCCTACTACAAGGCTCAGACGGCTCAGTGGAGAAACAAGGGCGTCAGCGATACCTACGTTCCCGGCTCGGTATTCAAAATGGTGACGGCTTCTGCCGTGCTGTCTGAAGGACTGAACAAAAAGGACACGAGATTTGAATGCACGGGAGCTTACGTTCCGTTTGAGGGCTCAAGCGCGATAACCTGCTGGCTCAGCGGAGGACACGGAGAGCAGGACCTTGAGACGGCGCTGTGCAACTCGTGCAACCCCGCCTTTATGCAGATGGGCAATATGCTGGGCAGAGAAAAGTTCTATGAATATTACGTAGCCTTCGGTATGTCGGAGAAAACGGGCATAGACCTTCCCGGTGAGAGCGGAGACTACTTCTTCCAGCATGACGGCGTGTGCGGAATGGATCTTACCGACCTTGCGGTAGCGTCCTTCGGTCAGAACTTCAAGATTACCCCGATCCAGATGCTATCCGCCTGCGCCGCAATAGCCAACGGCGGCAAGCTGATGACCCCGTACGTGGTGCAGAGCATAGCTGACAGCAACGGCAACGTTGTAAAGAGCACCGAGCCCAAGATAAGACATCAGGCAATATCGGAGGACGTGGCTTCGCAGATGTGCGATATGCTCAGAAACAACGTAATAAGCGGCGGCGGTACCAACGGCTACGTTCCGGGCTACAGGGTAGCGGGAAAAACAGGTACCTCACAGAAGATAGTAGACGAGGACGGCAAGCCGTCCAACGACTACGTAGGCTCCTTCTGCGGCTTTGCTCCCGCAGACGACCCGCAGGTAGCGCTTATCTGCTATTTCGATACCCCCGACCCGAACATCAACTACTACGGCTCTGCCGTAGCGGGTCCCTGCTTCAGAAATATCCTCAGCGAGGCGCTGCCCTATTTAGGAGTAGAAAAGGTATACACGGGCGCAGAGCTTGACAATCTTGATACCACCACGGGAGCCTATACGGGTCTTAAAACTGTCGAGGCAGAGGCCGCCGTCAACAGCGACAAGCTCAAGTTCGTCACCGTAGGAGAGGGCAAGACCGTCGTATCGCAGAATCCGCCCGCATATTCGACCATACCCAAGGACGGAACGGTAATTCTCTATACAGACGAAAAACCGAAAATAACTCAGGTAAAGGTCCCCGATTTCTCGGGATATACGCTTGCAGAGGTAAACAGGACTGCGTCAGAGCTGAATCTGAATGTCTGCATTACAGGCTCACTGTCTACCGAGGGTACAAGCTATGCGAAATCTCAGGATATACCCCCCGATACCCTTGTGGACCCCTATTCGGTAATAACCATTACCTTCAACCAGGACAACCGCATAATGTAGCCGGCGCAGGCTCTGCGCTCCCTTGTTCGCGGAGCGGCTCATTCATGATACCATGCTTTTATGCCGCGGCGGAAGAAGAGAATAACGAATAGTGAATAGTTGCGGTCGACCTCATGGCATTATAGTAAGTTCTTGGAGAAGGACTGCTTCCTGAAAACGTGGAAAGTGGAATTAAGCGTGTGCCGCGAAGTTTTGATAATTTCAGATCCCACACTCCACATTTCACATCAGAAGAAAGCAGGCACGCAAGGTATGACAGAATAAAAAACGATGCTCTTATGAAGAAACAGCCGCCGGCGAGCCGCCGGAGCCGATTCGCGGCGGGGACACCCCGCAGAAAGGTGGAAAAGAAAAATGACGGGAATGTGGACGGTGATAGCCGCGATAGCATCATTCGGTGCGGCGGCACTTTTCGGGATTTGGCTGGTGCCGTTTCTCAGGAAGATCCATTTCGGACAGACCATAAGGGAGGAGGGTCCTCAGTGGCATAATACGAAGCAGGGCACCCCCATAATGGGCGGCTTTATGTTCATTGCCGCAAGCATAGTCATAGGCACGCTGTGCATACTTCTGTATCATGCCTTCGGTGTGCAGGAGACTCCTCTGCTCAATGCAAAGATGTTTGCGGGAATGTTCATGGCGGCTGCCTTCGGCGCAATAGGCTTCATAGATGACTACATCAAGGCGGTCAAAAAGAGAAATTTAGGTCTTACCGCCGTACAGAAGCTTGTGCTGCAATTCGTGGTGGCAATAGCTTATCTCGTCACGATAGCCATATTCGGCGGCAAGACGGAGACGTTCATACCCTTTTACGGAATGCTCGACATAGGTATCTTCTACTATCCGTTGGCGGCAATACTTATTGTCGGCATAGTAAATGCAGCCAACCTTACCGACGGCATAGACGGTCTTGACGGCTCGGTCACCTTCTTTATATCCATATTCTTCATGCTGATAGCAAGCTTTGTCAGCAGAATGGGAGTTTCCATAATGTCCGCAGCGCTTGCGGGCGGCTGCCTCGGCTTCCTCGTGTGGAACTTCCACCCCGCAAAGGTATTCATGGGAGATACGGGCTCGCTCTATCTCGGCGGTTACGTCTGTGCCCTCGCCTTTGCCCTCGATATGCCGATAATGCTCATACTTATAGGTCTTATTTATATACTTGAGATGTTCTCCGTCATTCTTCAGGTGCTCTATTTCAAGGCGACCAAGGGCAAGAGACTTTTCAAGATGAGCCCGATACATCATCATTTTGAGATGTGCGGCTGGTCAGAGGTAAAGATCGTAATAATGTTCAGCATATTTACCGTTATATGCGGCGCGCTTTCCTTTATCGTCGTTGTTTACGGCAACTACAGGATCCCCGCATTTTCCGTTTGATACCGCTGCATAAAGCAGCCTGATATTTAAGAAAGGATGTTCCCCGTCGTGAGATTAGATTCCTCCCCGGCAAGAAAGCTCCCCATGCCCTCGCCCCCGCTGAACAGACTGCCTGAAAGACACGAGAGCGAAAGACCGAGCTACCCGAGAAGAGTAAAAAAGCGCCGCAAGGTGTTCTCAATGCGTCTCGGACTTGATATGACCTTTTTGTTTCTGGTCCTGATACTTCTTATCATAGGACTTATCATGATGTTCTCGGCAAGCTATCCCTCAGCGTATGCATACAGGGACAACAGCTTTGCCTACCTGATAAAGCAGGGCGGGTTTGCCGCGATCGGCATATTTGTGATGATGGTGCTGTCGTATTTCGACTATCATCATTTTCATAAGCTTGCCTGGCCTGTGCTGGGCATAGCTATGGTGTCCCTTGTTATCGTGCTTTTCCTTCCCGGAAACGGAGTAAAGCGCTGGATAGGCATAGGTGAGGTGTCGATCCAGGCGTCTGAGATCGCAAAGTTCGCAGTCGTTCTGTTTTTGGCTCACTTCAATTCCAAGCATTTCAAAAAAATGGATACGTTCAAATACGGTGTTCTGCCCTCGATAATACTGTTAGCAGGCACCTCCGGTCTGCTTATCTTAGAGCCGCATTATTCGGGCATAGTCATAATAGGTCTGCTTATCATTACGATGATGTTCATAAGCGGCGTCAAGATAAGATACTTCGTAATAGCGCTTGCTCTGGTCGTTACCGCAGTTATAGTTCTCGCGGCAATGGGTCAGCTCGGCTATGCTATGAACCGTCTTCAGGGCTGGGGACAGGCTCTGCACCCCGAAACGGACGAGATGTATCAGCTCACATATCAGACAAGGAACTCGCTTTACGCCATAGGCTCAGGCGGCTTCTGGGGTCTTGGTCTGGGACAGTCAAGGCAGAAATTCCTTTACATTCCCGAGGCTCAGAACGACTTTGTATTTGCAGTAGTATGTGAAGAGCTGGGCTTCATAGGAGCGGCGATAATACTCTGCATATTTGCCCTTCTTGTATGGAGAGGCATTACAATATCCATGCGCGCAAGGGATAAATTCGGCGCGCTGCTAGGCATAGGACTGTCGGCGCAGATAGGGCTTCAGGTAATACTGAATATCATGGTCATAACCGACTGGCTGCCGAATACGGGCATAAGCCTGCCGTTCTTCAGCTACGGCGGCTCATCGTTGATAACGCTTCTGGCACAGATGGGAATAATACTGTCAATATCAAGGACTTCAAATCTTGAAAGAGCATAAGAGGGTGTTTTTATGAGAGTGATTTTTGCAGGCGGCGGTACGGCGGGACATATAAACCCCGCGCTCGCCATTGCAGGCTACGTAAGAGAGCGCCAGCCCGACGCCGAGATACTTTATATCGGCGCAAAGGGCGGTATGGAGGAGAGACTCGTACCGCAGGCGGGCTTTGAATTCAGGGGAATAACCGTTCAGGGCTTCAGCAGACAGATCTCCTTTGCGGCGCTCAAGAAGAATATAGTTACGGTAAAAAGGGCTATATCTGCGGGCAAGGAATCGAAAAAGATAATTTCGGAATTCAAGCCGGATATATGCATAGGC
Source organism: uncultured Ruminococcus sp. (assembly GCA_902762335.1). Taxonomy (GTDB): domain Bacteria; phylum Bacillota; class Clostridia; order Oscillospirales; family Acutalibacteraceae; genus UBA1213. Next base: position 7,514 of record CACWNZ010000010.1, read on the forward strand.
ACCGGCGGCTACGTCAGCGGTCCCGTGCTGAGGGCTGCGGCCCAGATGGGCATTCCTACGCTTATCCACGAGCAGAACGCCTATCCCGGAGTGACCAACAAGATGCTTTCAAAGCACGCCACGAGGGTAATGCTCGCCATGCCCGATGCGAGAAAGCATTTTAAGGGCAAGTGCCGCTTTGTTGATACGGGCAACCCCGTAAGAGGAGAGATCCTTGCGCAGGAAAAGCAGCAGGCAAGAAAGCAGCTCGGACTTGACGAGCGCCCTGTGATACTCTCCTTTGGAGGCAGCCTCGGCGCAAAGGTCATAAACGAATCCCTTGCCGATATAATAGCAAGAAGCGCTAAGGACGGCAAATATCAGCATATACACGCCTACGGACAGTACGGAAAGTGGTTTCCCGATCTTCTCAAGGAGAAGGGCGCAGATCTCGACAACGCGCCGAATCTCGATATAAGGGAATACATCAACGATATGCCCGTATGCCTTGCGGCGGCGGACGTCGTGATAGCAAGGGCGGGCGCAATAACGCTCAGCGAGATAGAGGTAAAAGGCAAGCCCTCTATACTTATCCCTTCGCCCAACGTAGCGGAGAATCATCAGTACCACAACGCGATGTCGCTTGTAAGACAGAACGCGGCGGTCATGATAGAGGAGAAGGATCTCACACCCGAAAAGCTCACCGAGGAGATAGACAAGCTTGCTTCAGACCCTGCAAGACTTGAGGAATATTCTTCAAATGCGCTGAAAATGGCTATAGCAGATGCGTCAAAGCGCATTTATTCGGTAATGATAGAGGTGCTCTCAGCGCCAAAATAAAGGAAAAAGAGAGAGTGAGCAGGGAAAGGAGGATAAAATGAGCAAGGAGTCTCAGGATAAGAAAAGCGGCACGGAAGGAACGCGAAGACCCGTTCCGTCCAAGGTCAACGGCGAAAAAAACAGCAGACCGCCTGCCCGCAGCGGCGCCCGCCGCCCGGACGGCAGGCAGAGTACGGGAAAAAGAAAGAAAAAGCGCCGCAATGAGATAGCTCTCAGCGGAGACAGAAACTACGGCGATCCCTACAACACGCCCGAAATGGTGGATAAGGATGCCGAAAGAATACTCAAGAGATCGCGGCGGGAGAGCAGCCTGCATTATCTCAAGCCCCTGCCGCCCGCAAAGGCGCCGATGAGTGCCTATAAAAGAAAGCTTAAGCGTATCCTGTTTTACGGTGTAACGCTGCTTATAGTGCTGTCGGTGTTTGCGGTGCTGTCGCTCACGGTTTTCTTCAAGATAGATGAGATAATCGTAGACGGCGACACGCGGTACAATAACGACGACATAATAAAGACCAGCCGTATAAACACGGGCGAGAATCTCATCATGTGCAACACCTCGGCAGGCGAAAGCGATATATGGAAGGAATACCCGTTTATCGAATACGTCAGCATAGAAAAAAAGCTTGTAAACAAGGTGATAATCCACGTCAGAGAGGCGATACCCACCTCTGTGATAGAGAGCGAGGGAAACTACGTCCTGCTCAGCGAGAGCGGCAAGATCGTGGATATTTCCGAAAAGAAGCAGTATGACGTGCCTATCATACTCGGCGCCAAGCTTCTGTCTCCTCAGCTTTCCTCGTCGGTGGTGTATAAGGATACGAGTCTTGAGGGTTACGTTAAGAGTATTCTTGACGGAGCCGAGGAAAACGGTCTGGGTCTGCTCAAGGTGGTAGACGTTACCAATCTCTCAAAGATAATAGTTGAGACGAAGAACGGTCTGCATATCATACTCGGCACGCCGGAGAATATCGACTATAAGCTCAGGACCGCCAAGAAGATAATCACCGACAAGGGCATACCCGAAACGAGCAAGGGTACGCTTGACGTGAGCATGAGCTCGTCAGAGGGCGGCAAGTCCTTTTATAATTCGCAGGAGCCCTCAAAAGCCGAGAGCTCGCAGTCGGAAGTATCCGTTCAGCCCTCACAGCAGGTTTCCGATCAATCTCAGACAGAAGTATCCGATATCTCGGATACGGAGACGACCTCGGACGGCGGCGATGATGACGGCGGCGATGATGACGGCGGCGATGATGACGGCGGTTATGATGACGGCGGCGACGATGACGGCGGCGATGATGACGGCGGCGACGATGACAACGATTGGACAGACGATAACGAAGAATAGTCTGTCAACAGAGCCGTACGGCGGGCTCGAATCGTCACAAAAGTGCATTTTGCTGTCAATATAAACAAAAAACGACCCTTGTATTACGGAAATAATTGGCTGAATTATAAATCTGATTAAAAATCCGTTTATCATATTGAATTTTAACTGAAAAAGTGGTAAATTAGTATGTGGTGATATGGACTAAAAAGAGCTGTATCAGGAGGGAGCAGAGCTTTGAGCTCTGTGATATGTATATTTTGAAGGGAGTATAACAATGCCTTACGAATTTGAAAATGAAATGGAAACAGTAGTACATATTAAAGTAGTCGGTGTCGGCGGCGGCGGCGGAAACGCTGTAGACCGCATGGTGGAGTACGTGTCGGGCGTCGAGTTCATCTCGATCAATACCGATAAGCAGGCTCTCAACCGCTCAAAGGCATCACAGAAAATACAGATAGGTGAAAAGCTCACCCACGGCAAGGGCGCAGGCTCAAAGCCCGAGATAGGCGAAAAGGCTGCCGATGAGAGCCGCGAGGTTATAGCAGAGCTCCTCAAGGATACCGACATGGTGTTCATTACCGCAGGCATGGGCGGCGGCACAGGTACGGGCGCAGCTCCCGTTGTCGCTCAGATAGCCAAGGATATGGGCATACTTACGGTAGGTATAGTTACAACGCCCTTCCTCTTTGAGGGCAAGCGCCGCATGGATCAGGCCAACATGGGCATACAGAAGCTTCAGCAGCATGTTGACTCTCTCATAGTTATCCCCAACGAAAGACTGAAGCACATCAGCGAAGAGAAGATCACTCTTCAGAACGCATTCTTCGCTGCTGACGACGTTCTTCGTCAGGGCGTACAGAGCATTACCGACCTTATCGTTATCCCCGGTCTTGTAAACCTCGACTTCGCGGACGTTACCTCTGTAATGAAGGACGCAGGCTACGCTCTTATGGGCGTGGGCATCGCATCGGGCAAGGACAAGGCAAAGGTAGCTGCTCAGAACGCTATCACCAGCCCGCTTCTCGGCACGTCCATACAGGGCGCCAAGGGACTTATCGTTAACATCAAGGCCTCGCCGGATATCGGACTTGACGAGATACAGGACGCTTCTACAATGATCTCCGAGCAGGCGGACGAGGATGCTATCATCATCTGGGGTGCCGCTCTCGATGAGGAGATGGAGGACACCATCAGCGTTATCGTTATAGCAACGGGCTTTCCCACCACAGAGAACTACATTCCCCCCGTTCCGCTGAAGAAGGAGGAGAGAAAGCCCTCTCCCTTTCAGTACAGCTCTCCTGTAGCCGCAAAGCCCGAGCCTATGCGCTTCGGCGGTGTTCCTGCAAGACCCCAGGAGAAGGCGGCAAGACCCGCTCAGCCCGGTTATCAGCAGCCCGCATATAATCGTCCCGTTGCGCCTGCCGCGCCTATGACACAGGCGCCCGTATATCCCAACGCCGCTACCAAGGCTCCCTCTTCAAAGCCTGCGGTACCGCCTCAGACCCCCGGCGCAGGAGATTCGGACGATTCATATATGGATATCATGAAGATCTTTAACAACTGATTATTGCACGACCACAAGCCTGCCGTTTATACGACAGGCTTTGATTGTATATAAAAACGGAAAAGAAAGGGAGCAGGAAAATGAAAACCAAGCACGTTATAGACCTTGAAAGCCTTTCGATAGCCGAGCTCATGGAGATAATCGAGCTTGCAAACGAGATAAAGGACGACCCCGGGGCATATTCTCAGGTATGTAAGGGAAAAATACTTGCGACTCTGTTTTATGAGCCCTCTACAAGAACTCAGATGTCCTTCAAGACCGCCATGCTCAGGCTCGGCGGCAGCATAATCGGCTTTGACAATCCTCAGAACTCATCGGTATCAAAGGGCGAGAGCCTTAAGGATACCATAACCGTCGTAGGCGGCTATGCGGATATTATAGCTATAAGGCATTCTCTTGAGGGCGCAGCAAAGGCGGCATCTCTCTATTCGGCTGCTCCCGTAATAAATGCCGGCGACGGCGGTCATCTTCACCCCACACAGACCCTTACCGACGTGGTCACCCTATATAACGAGAAGGGTACTCTTGACAATATGTGCATAGGTCTGTGCGGCGATCTTAAAAACGGAAGGACCGTTCATTCGCTAATAAAAACGATGTCGCACTTCAAGGGCAACAGCTTCGTGCTCATATCTACCCCCGAGCTCGGCGTGCCGCAGTATATCAAGGATATAATGAACGCATCAGGCTGCCGCTATACGGAGGTCAGCGGACTTTCCGAGGCAATGCCAATGCTTGACGTGCTCTATATGACCAGGATACAGCGTGAGCGCTTCAAGAGCTATGAGGACTATGAGAGACAGAAGGGCGTTTTCGTTCTTGACCGTGAAAAGATGAAGCTTGCAAAGCGTGATATGAAGATCCTTCACCCCCTGCCGAGAGTGGACGAGATAGCGGAGGACGTTGATTATGACGACCGCGCAAAGTATTTTATACAGACGGTCTACGGAATGTACGCAAGAATGGCGCTTATCATGAAAATGCTCGAAAACGCCGACAGAAAGCCCATGCCGAGGCAGTTCGATACGCACAACGTAAGGTGCTCCAACCCGAACTGCATATCGTATACCGAGGAGTATCTGCCCAAGCTGTTCAGACCTCTCGGCGGCGATATGCTTCTGTGCAGATACTGCGAGGGAAGAAATCTTATCTGATCCGTTGCGGGCAGAGAATTCCTGCTATAAATATGCGGAGGTATGTAAATGAATCATAAAAAGCTCATTGCGGCAGTGTGCGCGGTCTGCCTGTGCGTTGTCACAGGGTCGGGCTGCAGCATAGAGCTCGGCTCCTTATTCGGCGAAGGCTCGGGCGGCGGTATGTGGGGAGGTCTGTTCTCCGAGGGTCCGGCGCAGCAGCGCAGCTATCACAATACCGAAAGCTTCGTTCCCGACGATACTATGGAGAAGTATGACTATTCCGTAAAAAATACGCTGAATGAAGCTCAGACGGATCTGTATAACCGTCTCGTTCTGCTGCTTGAGGATTTCACCACGTCCTTTGAATTTGAAAACGTGACTCCCGAGGACTTCAAGAAAGCCTATTATGCCGTGCTTTACGACCACCCCGAGTTTTTCTGGATAAGCCGCAACTACAGCTATACCACGAGGGAGTCCGACGGCATAAGCGAGCTCAGCGTTGAGCCCGTGCTGTTCAGCAGCGATACCGACGAGCTGAGACAGGCATACCGTACGGTAGACGGCGTAGCTCAGAATATAGCGGACGAGGCGGCGGCTCAGGGAAATATTTACAACGTAGTGAAGTACGTGCATGACAGGCTTATAGACACTACGGAATACGACCACGATGCCGTAGAGCTTATATCATCGGGAAAGGATGAGG
>CACWNZ010000011.1 GCA_902762335.1 uncultured Ruminococcus sp.
TTGTCTATTTCGTATATCTCCTGCTTTGAGATTTCTTTTCTCTGCGACTGCCATTCTCTGATCATCTGCTCGCAGCTGTTGGCGGCATTTTCTGCGCATCGATCGGCTATATTTCTTTCAAGAGTCGAAAGACGTTCTGCAAGCTCCTTGTCAAGCCTGTCGGCTTCACGCTCAGCGATCTGTCTTTTCTCCTTTGCCGCGCGTACAAACTCGGTTGCCTTCTGACCGGGCACAGCGGACGACCTGCTGCAGCCGTTGATCTGCTGTCTGTATCCTGCAGCAGCCTCTTTTTCAGCTCTCTCTCTGCGCTCTACAGCCTCCTTTGCAATTCGCTGCAGCTCCTTTTCGGCGGCGGCGTTCTGCTCCTTTCTTTTTTTATATGCTTTTTTTCCGGCTTTTGCAATTGCGATACCCCCCTTGATCATTCCTGCCAACAGAGCGCCGAGAGCTACGGCTGTTACAGCCGCAGCACCGACAAGGATCTCGCCTGCGGCTGACGCGATGGAATGATCGGATACCGAGCTGGTGCTGCGCGCAGTGCCTCCGTTTCCTGTGCTTCCGTTGGTCCTGTAATAATAATCACCACTCATTGTTTTGACTGCCCCTTTCTGTATAAAGTTTGAACTCCGGAGAACGTCTCTCCGTGTTATCTATTATATTACCGCGCAAGCTGACGAAAAGGATGTGGAAATCCTTTCCGCCGCGATTCTGTTTACCTCATCCATACGCAGAATATGACGATGTATCGGTGCTTCGCGCGGCGTGTCCGCCGGGATACCCACAGCTGCAAGGACAGCCTCCAGCTCTTGATAAAGCGGTTTGTTTGCCTGCTTCGTAGTAAGCTGCATAGTTACCTGCGAGTATACCTGCGTGTCGTTTCGCACAGGATGAAACGACAGCACTGCTGTTTCCGTTTCTCCGTTCAGAAGCTCATGCCTGAAAAGTACCTCCCTTCTTTCACGCAGATCTGCTTTCCCCCCCGGAGCAGTACACTGCTCGCGGGACATAAGCGCGGCAAACGAGGCGGGCATACTTATATCGGGCTGAGAGCTGCCGTATCGGCAGCCCTTAACACTGAAGCCCTGTGTATCCATAGCGCTGACCGCCCGCGGATAGGCGGCTTCGAAATCCCAATAGTCAATACAACACGAAAATGCGTACTCAAGCGTTATCTGCGCTCGTGACCAAAACATAACAAGGCTCTCCGTTTTTTCACGGATATATTCCACGGGGTCACCTTCGGTCATATTCCTTACGGCTTTGACGCCCCTGTGATTGATCGCCCGCAGAATACGCTCATATTCCTCAAGCTCAGAGTAAAGCTGTCCCGTAAGTCCGTCAGACCAGAGCTCAAGCTCGTCGTCTGTGAGAGTAATGGTCTCGTTGTTATACTCGACAGTATGCGCTGCAACCGATGAAAGCTGTGTTTTTACCTCATTCAGAGCCGCACGGAACTGCTCAACGTAATGTGTCAAAAGCTTTGACCGGTTTGCGCAGTCTACGGTAAGACGTTTGATACCGAGCAGTGCCGAGGAGAGAACGGAGAAAGCCTGAGAGAACATTCCGTTGCCGAAAAGGCGCTTCCCCTCTGCCATCGCATTTGTATATATGGAAAGCTTCTTCGGAAAAAATTCCTCACACGGCATAGCCTCGGCGTGTTTTATGTCTGAGTCAAGCCTTTCGAGAGCCTTCACGGCTTCGGCGCGCCCGGTCTGCTCCGTACGGCTCCTGTATTTTTCTGCATCTCTGAGGGCAGCTCTTGTCTGTTCGGCTTCCTGCTCGAGCCTCTCTGTCTCGGCGCGCAGACGTCTCAGCTCCTTTTCCGCCTGATCGCTGCGCTGAGCCTGCAGCTTTTGCATAGATCTCTCCACAGCCTCCTTGTAGGTACGGGAGTATTCCTTGTCAAGCTGCTGTTTGAGAAGCCTTGTACGGCGCTCTATCTCATCTCCCATCTTCATTATGTATCTGCTTTGCTGTTCCCGCAGAACCTCGATCTGCTGTTCTAACTGCCGTATTCTTTCCTTATCGTCCATAGCTTATCCCTCCTCAGCCCTTCGGCAGTGTGCTGTTATCGGCCTCCTCCTGGTTTTCACTCACCAACGAGTTTATGATACAGCGTGATATATACAGCAGCTGCTCGGCAAGTATCGTTTCGCTCTGCTTGTCGGAGCTGCGATAGGGCTCAAGTATTTTTTCGCATATCTGCTGCCTTATAACGGTTACCTCTTTGTCGGTGGGAGAAGCCTGTGCGGAGGCTTCTTCGATTGCCTTGGCAAAGGCGACCTTCAGCTCGGCAAAGGCGGGTCTCGAGACGGATATTGACTCGGGCTTCGGCTTAGGCACAGGCTCGGGCTTCGGCTTAGGTACAGGCTTGGGTGTCGGCTTGGGCTTCGGCTTAGGTGTCGGCTTGGGTATCGGCTCGGGCTTCTTATCAGTCAGCGTATCCGGCACATTGTCGTACATCAGCTTAAGCTCATGATTGTCGTGGACAAGAGTAATACTGCCGACACCTGCCGGGATATCGAACTCCTTGGCAGTTTTTCCGGCAAAGGCGCAGGTGACGGGCTTTTCGGGGATTTCGCATAAGGTTATTTCGATCTGACCGGATTTGTAAGGATTCCTGCAGCTTACTATGGCGGCGCCTCCCTCTGCAGAGGTCTGAAAGACCCTGCTTTCCTGACGATATGCCGGCTTCAGAGACCTCGGCAGGATAAGAACATCGCCTGCATTGGCGGCTTTTATCTCGGTTTTCATGCTTCACCACTCCTTTTTGATTTTATTCCAGGTTTCTGCCTGACCCCTTGAGGGTATGCCGGTCATGGTAAGATGACCATCGCCGTGAAGCTTTATGCTTATGCTGCGCTTCATCGGCGGGAAATCCTCAGGTCTGAAGCCGTCTGTCAGGAATATCAGCCTCTGATTCGTACTGCCGCGGTAACGCTCCTGTCGGTCAAGCTCCTCAATGTATTCTCCGTCTATCAGCAGATCGATATGGGACAAGAGCTGAAGCTCCTCAGGATCCTGTCTCTCCCTGATTTCTTCGAGCGTATTGCCGGTATAGCATATTACGGGCGGCTTCTTACCTGTCACAAGACTTATTTCCTCGATCGTACAGGCAAGCTCGCCTGCCTGCAGGAATGGCTCACCGCCTGAAAGGATAAGTCCGTGATATTTTCCTTCCTTGAATATAAGCGACAGGAGGTAATGACTCATAATTATGGGGGGCAGCATTCTGTTTGCCTCGGCTGAAATGCAGCCCTTACAGTTTCGGGCGCAGCCGTTGACCCACACTGTCAGATTTTTTCCCTTTCTGTCGGGAGGACCAAGCTCAGAGCTGCCTAAGTTGTTCAGGTAAAGCATAGCTTTCACTCCTTTGTATTTTGGTAATATCAGCGTATCATACCGAAAGCAAAAAGATCATAGGGTGGGGGATTATTTTTCCATACGGAAAAAGCCGTTGCGGTACTGAAGCAGACCGCAGTCTATAAGCGGACGGAGCTTCTTGATCGTCCTGTATGCTGTGTGCTGGCGGGAAAGCCTTATCATTTTGCTCATTGTGCAGGGGGACGAGGCGGCGGCGGTCAGCACACGCCTGTAACAGCTGCGTCTGCACCTGACTGTTTTTTCGGGAATACCTAACAGTCTTGACAGGACGGTCGTATCCGTTGCCGACATGACCGTATCTACGGCCGCGCTCAGATCCCCCGCTACAGCTACCGTGCTGTCATCGGGGACGATAAACAGCTCTGCGCAGGCCTCACGAAATTTTGCTTCGGGCAGCAGAACTGCAAGGCTGAAAATAAGCCTGCATAGGCATGGATCAGAAAGTAACGGCTCGGTGCCGTCCGTTCTCAGCATATAAACAAGGCGGCGGCAGCTTTTGTGTTCCTTTATCTTAGGGGAGGCAGAGGTTATGAGCTCTGTAATGTTTTCTGCCTCCTCATGCTCATAATCGGAAACGACAGAGACACTTCCGTTACCTTCCGGTCTCTCGATGCAGCCGTCACCTATATGGATAGTCAGGCTCCTTCCGTCGTTATGTGCTCCGCAGACCATGAGCGTAGAGCCCAGCTCACGCACGCTGCAGCAAAGCTCTTCGGCCCTGTCGGCAAGTGCTTTTCGCACGATATAAAGCACCATAGAGCCCGCCTCTCCTGCAGGCAGCGAATACAGATCATCAAACTCCTGCGAGACGAAAAGAGCCGCGATCTTCGATGCAGCAGCTGCGCCCTGAGCTGCGTGCGTTCTGCTGCCCGCTCCGTCAGCGACCGCGACGGCGCGGCATTCGCCCGATACGGCTGTAAATACGGCATCATCACAGGGTTTGCCTCTGCGGATGTGGTTTTGTCCCTTCGTCGCGGAGCTGACAGAAAAGCAGGGCATTATTATTCATCCTCCTCGTAATTTGAGATCTTCTGTCTGAACGCATCATATTTTTCATTGAGTGTCTCCTCGTCCATGGTATCCATGTTGTTGGCGGCGGAATCTATGGTATCCGAAACTGCTTCAAAGAGTGTTTCTATATCAGTCTGATCTATCGAAAGAGGAGTGCCCTTTCCCGCAAGCTTGGCGATTATCTCGGGGTCTACGTTATCACCTACGGAAATAACGTTGAAAAAGCCCTTCTTTGTCTCCTGAAGCTTAAGGATCGTCTCGTAGCTTTCCTGGAGAAGCTTTTCTTCATGCTGATGGTCAGAGCTTGACGTGTAATTGGGATTTCCGTCTGTGACAAGGAACGTGATCGGGACGTAAAACTTTCTTCCCTCTCTGCGCATTGCAGCTCTCATACTGTCGATCTCATCAAAGGCAGCCATGACCGCCGAGCCCGTGTGTGTGCGTCCATGATAATGCAGTTCCTTCAGGTTTTTTTCGAGGAGCTTCTCGTCTATATCGCCGAGGCGCGTGAATTCAAGTATTGTCTTGTAGCTACTGTTGAATACCATGATACAGAGCATAACGTTGTTATTGTGTGTATCATTCTTTTTGAGCTTCTTCACAAGATCGAGAATGCTCGTTATCATCTTATGACTGTACTTCTCTACCGAGCCGGAGATATCGATGATCAGCATGGCGGGAAGAATACGATCATAGCTTGCATTGCGCTTGTTTATATTATCTACGTTTATACCGAGGTCTGTAAAGATCGACATAGTCTCACCTTATCCTTTCTTTTGGGTCAGTGTTTCTCTGCATTTATGAAGTATTCTGTAAACGTTATAGCCGTCGGGGCGTTTTTCGGGTCTGAAATAGTCACCGTCACGATGAAAGCAGTGCATGAAATACAGCTTCAGCCTGATCGGGAGCGCATTATATAGCGCTGCGGCGACGTCACTCACAACAAGCTTCTCATCGTAAAAGTGGTAGTTGCCTTCGAGAATGTCCTCCTCCACCTCCTTGCAGTTTTTATAGTTATACGGCTCAAACGAGGGCAGGAGCAGCTTAAAAATTATAGTCTGGAGTGCCCACAGATCATCATACCTTGTTAACGCCGAGCCCCTTGCGGCGATCCGCTCGGGAGAGATCATTGCCGAATGCAACGCTGTGGCTTCATAGCTCTTGTTACCGAGGCTGAAGCCTGCGCCGTTGAGATCGACAAAGGCTATTGAGCCGTCTGAACGGACAATAATATTCGAGGGATCAAGGTCGCCTATCACGACACCCGCGCGGTGAAGCATACCCACAACATAAGCCGTCTGCTCGCACAGAAGGAGCTGATCCTTCCGGCTGTACGCCTCAAGGAGATTCGCTTCGAAGGACGTATAGAACGAAAGCGGTCGACCGCGTACGTATCTCATAAGATAACCGACGGTCTTGTCATAGTCGTATACGAGCTCCTCGGGCGGACAGATATATTTCTCGAGCTCCGGGGTTTCTCGCCGGATCTGACGGAATTTCTCTATCACGTCGGACAGCCTTTCTGCCTGTGCGGATGTCAGTCTCTTCTTAAAGAGCTTGCAGCATAACGAACGGTCATTTTCAATCGGATATATCCCTCCCTCCCCGCCGCGGCCTATGCTTTGGCGTGAGAGAATATTATACTTAGCGCCTCCTTTACGGAATACGACAGCTCCGGGAGCCCCCGAAACGGCTGTCGTATTCCTGCTGCTTCTTACCTGACGGGGAGCCGGTCGGGCGGCGGGCTTCTGCGCAGGTCTCGCTGCGAAGGCTGCCGCACCGGGCTCCCTTTTGTTATTGTACGGCATAGATATCACTCTTTTCGTGTGGTGGTACCGTTGTTAGTATATTTCTTGCCCACAGTGCTCTCTTCGTCGACTATGTTGACAGCGCGATTGTAAGGAGCTATTCTTTCATCGAGCTTGCCGTTGCTGTCAAGGTCGTCCTGCACCAGGTCTTTGTCGCTGAAGCCGGCTCCGAAAACGAGGATACGATCGGCGTCTATCCCCTCAGACACAATAAGCTCTTTGATCGCTGCGGCCCTTTTCTGAGAGAAAGCTTTTGCGGACTCAGCATCGCCGAACGTAGCTGTTGTTCCTATAATGACAATGTTCCCCTTCAGTTTCTTCATTCTTTCAATCACGCCTGCGAGAACATCCTTCGCTGCAGCGGGATCAGCGAGCTCTGTTGAATCGGGCTTGAAGCGTATAGCCTCATCGATATGAAGTACCCCCTCATCACCGATGATCTTTTCGTTTTCGGACGGCTCCTCGTCCGGCTTGGGCACGGGTACATGTACGACCTTGGAAACCTTGACGGTACTGACATGGGGCATTGCTGAATGATCTGAAGAAGAGGGCTTGTATGTATGGTCTTTGAATACACCTGCGGCTTCTGTTACGCCTGCTTTTGTGAGCACCTTTGTATAGTACGCTTTGAGAGCTTCGATATCGCAGTTAAGTAAGGGCTCCTGAGCCTCTTCGCCTACCGAAACCGTCTGACCCATACCGTACCATTCAATGGTAGAAAATTTACTGAGGTCAGGGATAGACTTGGATTTCTCCAAGCTGTCCATTACGTCCTGAGCCTTGACGTCCAACACTCTCATGTCAGTCATAGGAAAAGCGCTCTTGTTGCCTGTCCGGGTCTGAATACCGTTATCGAGGACTATGAGAACGTTTTTTCTGCCCTCTTCCGCCTTTGGCGTATTATCGGCAGCGAGCTTCAGGGCTGCAAGAGTGTTGGTCTCTTCAGCAATCGGCTTCATCAACTTTATCAGCTCGGCTGCCTTCTTGGAGTTTGCATTTATCTCCTTCTGTCTGTAATTTTCGGTCTTGCCATTGGTCGGTGCTTTGAGGTCTGCTTCCACGAAGTTGCTTATAGGATCACCGTCGTCGATGATCACACACAGATGACCTCCTTTTGCAGCCAGCCTGTCGATGTATGTGTTGAGCAGCGAAAGCTCGGGGTCGGGACTGTTTTGGGTATTGCCGATAATCACTGTCAGGTTGATAGCTTCCTGCTGATCGGCTTCCGAGCCTCCGAAAAAACCGGAGGAGCAGCCTGCAAGCCCTGTTATGAGCATTGCTGCCGATACTATCGCGAGAAGGAGAAATTTTACTGTCTTTTTCATTGAGATCACCTTTCTTTTTTATTTATTTACCGGGGTTCCGATAAGCCTGTTATAAACCTGTTCATAGTGACGTCATCGGGGGTGGGAAGCTTTATCGTGCCTGCTCGGGGCAGGCACGACACACAGCCTCATTCATCGTCCTCATATCCCTCCTCTCTCTCTTCGGGAGCTTCAGCGTCAGACTCCTCCCTGTCGGGAACGTCAGCAGGGAAAACGGGCGCAGGCGGCTTTTCCGGCAGGGCAGCAAGTCTTGACGGATAGTATAAGGGTGAAGCGGTCACGGCTATATTCTGAGCGTAATGTATGTGCTCGGGGATATTCCAGAAGGACATATAGATCTCTCTCACCTTCTCCTTGAGGCTCTGATTGAGATTATCGACCTCTGACAGACAGTTGTTCAGACTGACAAGGCGCTTTCCGTCATCCTGAGCCTCGGTCTCATTCATGAGCATTGCATTTTTTATTGCCAGCGCCTCTGCGTTCAGCTCCTCTATCTCACGCTCTTTTTTCTGAATGTCGAGTCGGAGCTTGTATTGACCTCGGAGGCAAGAAAGACAGAAAGCAACAACCGATGTGAATATCGGTGAAAGGGTAAAGAGTATCTGCGTGAAGAGGTTAAGCCTCTTCACCCTGTCGTCCGCTCCGGACTTGTCAGCCTCGGGCTCGGTATCATCGGCAGGCGATGAAGCAAAATAATCTATGCTGCCATCACTGCTTACGACCGGAGCGGAGTCTGAGATCGCATCACTATTCATCAGCCTCATGCAGCCCATCGCTGTTGCCGCAGTACCAAAAGCGAGAATAAGAAACACAACGCAGATCCTTGACAGGGTCGAATTCCTGAGCCGTTCGCCGCAAATGTGACCGATAAGCATAACAGTCGCGTCAATAGCGATTGCAAGCACAAGAGCGCCTGAGTAAATGGTTTCTTCGTTGTCGTTAGAGAATGTGGCAAACAGTGAGTAAAGCACGAACCAATCGAGGACAATGAGACCTATGTTTATCGCAAGATATACCGGCAGGCTGAGAAAGATGCTGTGCGGAATGAGATTCTTCTTCATAATATTTACCTCTCTTTCATTCATCGGTTTATGCCGACGCACCCGCGGCTGCAGGTGCGGTGTCGGTGCTGTTCTCTGTATCTGCGTCTGCGCTCTTACGATAAACTGTCTGTGAGTACAGGTATTTTTCATACAGCAGGTCGAGCTGATTCCGGACGGAGGTAAGCTCATGTCTTATCTCAAGAAGTCTGCTTCTTGCGGCAGCGTCGCTGTTTTCATGATGTGAACTTGCCTCGTAATATCGACGGTAGAGTCCTATTTTCTCCTTGATGCACTCTTCATCGATCAGGTTCCACTCACCTGAATACCAGCCGTACAGGTCAAAGCTGTTATTATGCACTGCCTTGCTGCACTTCTCACGGGTCTCTTCAAGGAGGCGGTCTCCATACTTCTTGAACTCGCTGCTGAGCGTGACAGGTTTGTCACGGTATTCCTCTATCTGCTTGATTCTGCGCTCATGACTTGAAAACAGCGAGATCACCTTTGTTTTGATAGATGTGATAATGTTTGCCATACTCTTTTCCTCCTTTTATTAAGTCGCAGTGATCGCCGGAAGCGTCTTTCTGAGTTCATCGGGTATACTGTTGAAAAGAGACTTCAACCCATGTACAACGGGCGGCTTGCCAAGCTCGGGGTCAAGCTTTGAGATACTTGAATTATCCCCCGGGGAGACCCCCAGGTAGAGACTTGCCCCCGAATAGTAAGCGAAGAGACGGCGTTCCACCCTTTGAACATAGCTGAGGTATAAGTCTGCATACTTTTCCTGTGAATAAAACAAAGCAAGATATTTACTTACAATATCGCTTGTTTTCTGAAAAAGTATAAAGTCATTGAATCCTTTGCTCACCGGTGATACGCTTTGAGCAAAGGTACGGACAGAGCTGATGCTTTCGGCAAGCTTTGTTTCAAGCTCTCTGCTTTTTCCCTTATTTACGGCGATGGTGAGCTTCTGCTTCTTCTTCCTTACCTTGTTGACAAGCTTCACCGCGAAGGGACTGAG
This sequence comes from uncultured Ruminococcus sp., assembly GCA_902762335.1. Lineage (GTDB taxonomy): Bacteria > Bacillota > Clostridia > Oscillospirales > Acutalibacteraceae > UBA1213. Next base: position 9,590 of record CACWNZ010000011.1, read on the forward strand.
CGAAAGCCCCGTCGAAGCATCGATAGTGAAGATATCGCGCTTTGCGTCGTGGATTCCCTTGGTCTGTTCAAACATGATGATCACTCCTTTTGCTTTATACTAATAATTATAACTCCGCGATCCGTAAGCTCGGGGGGGTGGGAAGGGTCAGGATCATATCAGCAGGAAAAAATCGTTTCTTCCTGCTGATATAAAAATGATATCACGCACTGCTCTTTCTTCGGCAAGGGTGGGAAGCCTTACCCCGTTCGTAACAGTCGATAAGGTTGACATTCCTTTTTTTGACAATTATAATAATTACAGTAAAAAAGCATAAAAAGCTTTATCCTTGTGAAAAACAACAGTAAGGAGTTGAAATATATGTTTACAGAACGAGGTCGGGAATTTACCCGCACTATTTTTGAGGGACTGGAAGAAAAAAAGGTGACCGCATATCTTAATACAGGGGCAGGGAGAAGCGAAGTAAAGGGCATACTCAACAAGCTCGCAGACGCCCGCGACGACGAGAGACCCGCCCTGATGGGTGAGCTCAATAATATATGCCGGGAGTATGGCGTAGATATTGAGCTGATGAAGGAATCGAATGAGAATTTTCTTAACAGCTTTCCCGATAAGGACGACATTCTCGACGGCTTGATGACGTTTTTTTACGATATATCCCACAGGGCGCCGACACCGAGCGAATACATGACCCGACTGACGGATACTCTTATCCGCATAGGGAAATTTCCCGAATTCGAGTCTGCCGATCCGAACGAGCCCACACGTCTCAAGATACTTAAGCGTTACATAGCCGGCAGTCCCAAGAATTGGAAAAGCTACGATCTTAGCTATTTTTACAGAATTGCCGCAGAGCGCATGAATGATAAGAAGGAGTCGGAGCTTTCCCCCGTTATGGTGGCGAGCTGTATGGACGACGCTGTTTTTGACATTCTGAACAACGATATAGAGATAAGACCCTCTGAGATGGTCGGGCTCATTGTCAATCAGGCCGACGCTCTGATTGAACGCGCCAAGAATGAGCCCGAATCAAACAAGAGCGTTTTTTCCGATATCACCTTCAGCACAGAAGCCCGTGAATTTCTCATCCGATTCTGCGAGGAGCATGGCATCGACACCGGCTCGGACAGCGTATATTCGCTTCTTGTCTCTCTTTATAAAGGGCTGTCGGAGGATATCAATGCGGCTGATGCCCTTGATCTGCATGGAAAGCTCCTGAGTGACAGACTTGACGAGGAATTCCGCAGTACCCTGAGAACGGTAAAATACACCGACAAAAACAATAACCTCAAAACCGCCCGAGATCTGTGGAAATACCGCAAGAGAGATTTTATAAGGATCGCCGAAAAAGCCGCGCTTGCGGCGGATGCCGTTAAGGCGAGAACTCTTCTTGAGAACTGCCGCAGCTTAGCGGACGGCTATTTCGGCAGGAACAGCCGCAAAAACAAGGCGAATCTCTATATTTACGCTATAATGTTCGGCATGACCTGTGACCGGGGCATCAGAGACCGGCGCATCAACGAAACGGATATCAGCAAAAATCTTTTCGAGGATCTCTATTGCGATAACATGACGCGCTTTTTAGCCGACAGTGTCAATACCTCAATGGAGACCGAGCCTGAAGGCGCAGGAATAAACTACAAGAATTTTATTGACATGATCTATATCTATTTTCTTGTAAACGGAACGGACGAACTGCCCGGCACCCGTGCAGACAAGGCGTTAGCGGTCATCAAGGAATGTATCAAAAAGGCATCGGCAGCCACGTCCGACGATAACGGCAGGCTGCCGCGTGAAGAGCTGCTTGAGGATAAGGATGCCACCTACCGATACCGCACTGAAGTATCGGGCATCGTGCTGAACTGTTCCGAGGATCAGCTGACAGACACGATCATCAAGCATTTCAGCATACCCTCAAGCTTAACTGCCGAAAATATCTCCCGGGTCGTAAACAGCGCGACAGCGATGAGAGACTTTGAAGAAATACTTCAGGATATCGAGGAGGATACTCTCAAAGAGCAGATATCCAAGTATTACAAGAACACTTCAAGGACTGTTTCGGAAGAAGATCAACGCTGCTACGTGCAAAGGCAGCGCTTTAACAGACAGTTTCTTGATATGCTGACCAAGCGCTATGATTACGATCCGGCGTTTATAAATATGACCAAAGCTATCAGTGACCGCGTTGAAGAATTCAACGGTCTTACGCTGAAATACAGGCTCATGGAGACGGCACTCAAGGTCCTGTACTTTGCCCGTCAGCCGGTATTGTCAGAAAATCTTGCCCGGGAGATAGGCTGCTGCATCAGCGCCGAAATATCCGGAGATATCGCCGCCGCAATGATCGATGATCTTATAAGGCTGGGCTTTGATATTGAGAAAAGCACCGAGACCATGCGTATCAATGAAGGCACACTGTACGAGGGTCCGATACATAAGTGCTACTACGGTGTACACGTTATGGATAAACCGCCTGAGACGGATACCGACCGGACTATAGCCGAGCAGCTTTTCAGACCAACGGGCACGTTCTATCAGCTCAATTCCCGCAGATATCCCGACAAGCCTCTGCTCCGGAAAATAATGGACAGCATGCCTTCACACTATACACACGATGAATACGACTCGGACAGGAGGGTCATCAAACTGCTGCGGGCTGCCGATCAGAAACCCCTCATCGTCACCCGCAGCCGTCTGCTGTCAGCTATAGCCAACAAGTATATGTACGATGACGCAGAGCTGCCCGTCCAGTTTTCTCCCGAGAGTGACGATATGTATTTTCTTGGGGACCTGCATGAGCCCGCCGATGTGTTCACGGTTTTTGAGGCTGCGGCAGACGATATACTTATCGACTCGGGATTTCAGCCCCTTAACGCGAAGAATGTCTATGATATGTATCTTTTTATCGCCATACTTGTGTATTTCATGTTTAATGATGCCGACAAATGAGCTTTCCCCCACTCCCTTTTCCTCATAACGGCGTTGTATAATACAGACAAAAACAAAAGGGAGTGACTATCATCTCAGAGATACTATTTAAGACAAAGACCGGAGAATATCACAGGCAAAACAATATGCCGTGTGAGGATATAGTCCGGTATAACGACGGCGGCGACATTGTTGCCGCGGCACTTGCCGACGGCGCCACGTGCTGCTGTCATTCACTTACGGGCGCGCAATGCGCCGCAGAGGCTGTGCTTGACATGATAAATACGGAAAGGGACAGACTGTTCGACATGACGGAGGCCGCAGCAGGGCGCCTGCTCATCAGGTATATAATGGCACACCTTCAACGGAAGGGCGTGACAAAAAACGAGCTGCCGGAATACGGCAGCACACTGCTGGCGGCGGCTGTAAGAAAAAGCGACGG
>CACWNZ010000012.1 GCA_902762335.1 uncultured Ruminococcus sp.
AATACAGGAGATTCCTTCCTGCATTACTAATATATTATATCACAGAGACAATAAAGATTAAATATACATAAAACTAAAAATTCTATACTTATTTTTGTGCAAAGAGCATAACGTCATTATAGAATAGGCAGCATTTCGGGCTGATGTCCGCGGTAAACGGTAAAATGAGTAAAGCCGCACTTGAGCAGCATATTGTAGCCGTCCTCTATGCCTGCGCCTATATCGCCCCAGCGGTGGGCGTCGGAGCCCACGGTAACGTATTTTCCGCCCAGCTCTCTGAAACGTCTTACAACGTCCTCATCGGGCAGGGTTTTGCCTATGACCTGTCTGAGCCCCGAGGTGTTCACCTCAAGCGCCTTCTGCTCCTTTGCAAGAAGCTCAAGTATAGCGTCTATTCTCTGCGAGTATTTCTTCATATCCACCTTTATCTCGCTGTTGCCCGCAAGATAACGGAACGGATATGTAAGATGCGCAAGAGAATCGAAGCAGCCTGTCCTTACAAGTTCCTCCATCTCGTCAAAATACCTGTCAAGAAGGCTCTCGGTATTCTCGTGGGTATAGACTATGAAAAAGAAGTCCTTTTCGTTTCTGATATTGTGCAGCGAGCCGAGAACGAAGTCGTACTCCGCAAGGGACAGAGCCTCCTTAGCCGCGACCTCGTCCTGTGTAGGCTGACCGAGCTCTATGCCGGTATATATCCTGAGCTTGTCGGCATACAGACCCTTTGCCTTGTGTATATCTCTTATAGAGCTCTCTATATCCCCGCGGACATTCTTTTCAAAGTATTCGTTGCATTCGCAGTGATCCGTCACGGTGAGAGAATACAGTCCTAAGCTGCATGCTCTCTCCGCAAGCATTATAACGCTGTCCTTCCCGTCGAAGGAATTATCACTGTGCGTATGGCTGTCCGAAATAAATTTGTACTTCATGGCTTCTCCTTTGTTTTCCCGCATCGTGCCTGCGGGCAGGGCTTTTTTCGCTTTTATCTTATTAGCATTATATCACTTTATTCCGTCAATTCCTACCGCAAATTTGAAATAAAACCCGTGCAAATTATTGTACCATATAGACAAAACCGAAAAAAGAAGCCGGACACAGCCGGCTTCCTGCATCGTCAGATGAATTTGTTATACTCGGGGCTGTATTCAAAGCCTGCCGCTCCGAGCTTTGCCTTCAGCGCGTCTGCATCTATGCATCTGCTGCTGCACAGCTCGTCAAGAGAGGGATATTTATCCCTCAGAAGAGTGTTTATATACGAATAAAGCATGATAGGATCCTCAGGCATAGTCATTCTCCTTCTTTTTGTTTTTTGTAATAATACCACAAGCACCGCCGTAGCCGATTCGCGCCGGCGAGCCGCCGGAGCCGATTCGCGTTCTGCGCGCTCACTTCTTCAGCGTATCATACTTTTATGCCCGCGTCAATACTTTATAGTCGTATTCGCGGAGATCAATTTTGCAAAGCAAGATTCTGTAAATTGCTCTCCCTCAGTCAGCTTCGCTGACAGCTCCCTCAAAGAGGGAGCCTTTTATGCCTCCCTCGCTGAGGGAGGAGACCGCCGCAAGCGGTGGAGGGAGTAATGTATTTTAAAAATTTATTTCCGTGGTCGTATTCGCGGAGATGAAGTATGGATCTCCGTTGAAGCGGAGCGCGAACCGGGGTGCGGTTGTCCGGTGGACAACTCTGCCAAAGGCAGAAGCACCGACCCGGCAGGCGAGACCCGGCAGCTTGCCGCCTTATCCCGTCAGCCTATTTTTTCAAGGCTCACGTAGCCTACGGAGGACGTATCCTTAAGAAGCTCCTTAAGATATTTGCCCGATGCGGCGCCGAAGCGGCAGCCGTAGGTGTAAATGCCGTTCTGCTCCAGGCTGTCGGCAAAGCTGTTGAGATATGCCGCCTCGTGTTCGTATCTTATATCTGCGGAATACTCGTACGAATAGGCTATCCCCGATGCGGGTGAGCCGTTTTCAAGCACGCCCTCGGCATCTACCCTCTTGTAGGGTACTATATCCGTGCAGCCGAGCATCATAAGAAAATCCTTCTGCGCGGCAACGTATCTTATAGCCTTGGGCAGATAGCTCTTTAACTCCTCAAGGCTCTGCGCCCTGTCGGAATCGTACTGCTGCTTGTTCTGCTCGTAGGTGTCAAGATTCACCCTTGATATATCGTCATAAAGTGTGTTCATTATCGGGGAATCATATCGTCTGAGAGAATCATCGTACACAAATACGCCCATCGCCGTAGACGCCTCATAGATATTGTCGGTTTTGCGGCATACGGCGAGCCACAGGGAATCCGCCTCATAGCTTCCTCTGTAGCCGAGGGTCTTGCGGCATATAATATCGATAGCTTCATCAAAGGCGTAAGGCTTATCAAAGGTTATATAGCAGTCGTATATCTCATCGTCGTTTATAGATGCTATGGTCCTCTCTACGCTTTTGAGATAGAACGTCTTGTCAACGGGTCTGTCATAGAACTTCAGCCTGCTCTCGTTCCTCACGTCTGCGGCGCCCTCTCTGAACGGATAGCTTGCCCTTCTCGTAAATACGTCGCTGCCGAATATATCCAGCGCGCCCTTTCTTATCTCTCCGCTCACGGCTACCGCCCTGTATGCATCGCCCTTTTCCATTTTGTCTCCGTAAATGAACTCATCGGGCAGAAATTCGTTCAGCGTAACGGAATAATTGCCCCAGCCTCTCTCCTCCACCTTGAGCTCGTTCCATTTTTTATCGGGCATAAACAGCGCCGAGTAATACATCATATCCTTTTCAAGCTGCTGCTGTCTTTCTTCGCCTATGGGATCATAGTATTTCTCGTCCTCCCACTTGGGCATCTGATAAAGCAGCCATACCGTTCCCGCAGAAAGAAACACGATTATCATTATAAGAAAAACGCTGAACACGAACAGCGAGCGGCGCACCCTCGACCTGATGAGCTTTATAAAGCCCTTGCGCTCCTTTGCCTCGCGGGCGCTGCGCTTTGCATCGGCATCCGCTCCGGTGCCTTCCTCGGCGGCAAGATAGGCGCCTATAGCGCGCTGGCGTTCGATCTCCTCCGCGAGCCTCTCCTTTTCCTCGGCGCTCAGTCCGTCCTGCTTATAAAGCTCAAGCATCTCGGTATATTTCATCTCAGTTCTCCTTTTCTGCGGTCTGTTATCCGAAAAAAAGACGCACCTTCCGCACAGAAAATGCATCTTTTTATCACTCTGTCTTATATTCTTGCCGAGCCGCTCCTTCTTGCGGCTTCTATTACAGCCTCGGCTACCGTTTTTCCTATGCGCTTGTCAAAGGCAAAGGGTATGATATAGTCCTCGCTGAGCTCCTTTTCGTCCACAAGTGAAGCTATGGCATAGGATGCGGCTATCTTCATCTCGTCGTTTATCTCCTTTGCCCTGCAGTCGAGAGCGCCCCTGAATATACCGGGGAAGCAAAGCACGTTGTTTATCTGATTCGGGAAATCCGAACGCCCCGTGCCTATTATCCTTGCGCCCGCCTTTTTTGCAAGGTCAGGCATTATTTCGGGCGTGGGGTTGGACATTGCAAGAACTATAGAGTCCTTGTTCATTGAAGCGACCATTTCCTCACTGACGATATTGGGTGCGGAAACGCCGATAAACACGTCTGCGCCCTTCATGGCGTCGGCAAGCTTTCCCGTGAGCTTTTCTCTGTTGGTGATCTGAGCCATAGCGGCCTTTTCGCTGTTGAGCCTTTCGTCGCCCTCACAGATAACGCCAACGCTGTCGCACATAATGATATTCTTCACGCCGAGATTCATAAGGTGCTTTGCAATAGCTATTCCCGCAGAGCCCGCGCCGTTGATAACGGTCCTTATCTCTCTTATATCCTTCTTTACTATCTTAAGGGCATTTATCAGCGCTGCCGCGACTACGACGGCAGTTCCGTGCTGATCGTCATGGAAAACGGGGATATCGCAGATCTCCTTGAGCCTGCGCTCTATCTCAAAGCATCTCGGCGCGGCTATATCCTCAAGATTTATACCGCCGAAGCTGCCCGATATAAGATAGACCGTTCTGACGATCTCATCCACGTCCTTTGAGCGTATGCACAGCGGAAAAGCGTCTACGTCTCCGAACTCCTTAAACAGCGCGCACTTGCCCTCCATTACGGGCATTCCCGCCTCAGGGCCTATATCGCCGAGTCCGAGCACCGCAGTACCGTCAGTAATAACGGCAACGAGGTTATGTCTTCTTGTAAGCTTAAAGGACTTATCATAGTCTCTGTTTATCTCCATGCAGGGCTCGGCAACGCCGGGTGTATAGGCGAGCGAGAGTTCCTCCGAGTTCGTTATCGGCGCGCGGGACACCACCTCGATCTTCCCCTGCCACTCATAATGCTTCTTCAGCGATTCCTGTCTTATATCCATTATTATCTTTCCTTTCTGTTATGGTATAAATAATTATATTACAAAATCCGCCACTTGTAAATACGAAGATGAAAAGCCTTTTAAACAGTTCGCAAAAAAACCGACAAAGCTCATATGATATTCAGTCTCGTTTTCCCTCTGTTCGTCCTTTCACCGTCGATCATCCCTGTATCACCCGAAGGCTCTTTTTGTTTTTTATGATATGATCCGCTTGAAAAATTGAAACGCCACAAAAATTTACGAAAAATTACGCTCAACAAATCGCCTCAAAGCCCTTGACAAACCTCTCGCCTTATGCTATGATAATTATCGCAGTCAAGAACAGTGTCTGCTCTTTATGGTCCGGTAGTTCAGCTGGTTAGAACGCTAGCCTGTCACGCTAGAGGTCGACGGTTCGATCCCGTTCCGGATCGCCATAATGAACTCTCCTTCAGGGGAGTTCATTTCTATGCTGGTATAGCTCAGGAGGTAGAGCGCATCCTTGGTAAGGATGAGGTCACCGGTTCAAATCCGGTTATCAGCTCCAGCGGCGAGCCGCCGCACCCGATTATGCGTCCGATTATTTCGGGCGCATTTGTTTTTTATAAATATAAACCGGAACCCTGATGTTTACCGGCGCGGCAACAAAAATAACTTTCACAGATATCTTTGAGCGCGAATCGGGAACGCAGGCTCTGCGTCGGCTTTCAAGGTTTGAAGGTCGCATAATTTTTTGCCGTTTTTCGGGTTTGGGGACACTTTGGGGACAGTTGCGGAAAAATACAATTCCTCAATGGAGAAGTGCTCCCCTATTACCGACAGAAAGAATAAATGTAATCTATCTGAAGAAACTTTTCCGACTTGTTTCTCGTTGACAAGTTGCTGTCTGTCTGATATAGTTTTGTTAGATTATTGTTAGTTTAGTCAAATGGGGTAAGCTTATGCCGAAAAAAATGAAAGGCCGGTGTTTTATGAAACTACGAAAAATCACCTCTGTACTCCTTGCATCGGTTATGATGCTCTATCTTTCAGGCTGCGGGAGTGAAGAGGAATCATCCCGGAAGAAGCATAAAAACGACAGTGATCGGCAAACGATAAGCGCAAACTTATCAGATGCGAGCGAGGATGTTTCAAGCGAAAATAACCACACCTCAACGCCAAACATACAGATCGAAACCAAGACCCCGCCTGTGAGCCTGGGATTCAACCACAGCGCCATGATAACAGCCGACGGCAGCCTGTACACTTGGGGAGCTAACGGAAGCGGTCAGCTCGGCGACGGAACTTGGGAAGACAAACTCACCCCGACAAAGATTATGGATAACGTCGCAGCCGTATCCTTGGGAACCTTCCACAGCGCGGCGATTACAAAAGACGGCAGCCTGTATACCTGGGGGTGGAACGATAGCGGTCAGCTCGGCGATGGCACAAGAGACGACAAAAACACCCCGACAAAAATCATGGACAACGTCGTATTCGTCAGCTTGGCCGGCGACCACAGCGCAGCGATCACAAAAGACGGCAGCCTGTATGCTTGGGGAAATAACGAAATAGGCAAGCTTGGCACCGGCTTATCGGAGGGTGTCGGTGTAAACTTCCCTCACCCGACCCCGGAAAAGATAATGGACAACGTCGCAGTCGTATCCTTGGGAAATTGTCACAGCGCGGCGATAACTACCGACGGCACCCTGTACACCTGGGGAGAAAACAAATACGGTCAGCTCGGTATTGGATCGTCGGATTTCGACGATCACCCGACCCCGACAAAAATAATGGACAATGTTGTCTCCGTCAGTCTGGGAAGTGACCACAGCGCGGCAATCACTGCCGACGGGACCCTGTACGCTTGGGGAAATGATAAAATGGGTCAGGTCGGCATCGACTCGGTGTACGCTCGCTTTCGCCCGGAAAAGGTCATGGATAACGTCGTGTCCGTCAGCTTGGCCGGCGACCACAGCGCAGCGATTACAAAAGACGGCAGCCTCTACGCCTGGGGAAGCAACAAATTCGGTAAGCTCGGCGACGGCACATTATCAAGCCACGAAGTTCCGACAAAGATAATGGACAACGTCTCAATCATCAGCACGGGAAGTCATGACAGCGCAGCGATAACAGAAGACGGCAGCCTGTACATCTGGGGGCTTAACGATCGTGGTCAGCTTGGTCTCGGCTCAAAGGATGAAGACGATCACCCGAATCCTACTCTGATAAAAATAACCGAATAAACACAAAGGGGCTGTCACGCTAAGACAGCTCGAAAACTAAACCGGGCAGCCCGAAAGGGTTGCCCGGTTTAGTGCATTCATAGTATAATTTAATAAGGATCCATTGGTCTATAGTAAAGCAATAGCTTCAGAAATATAAACCACGTCATACGCTATCCGAAATTGATCTTTTGGCTCCATATTAGTTTTCCTGCAAACAATGCCCGGGCATTTTCATAATCGTATGTGCAGGTGGAAAGCGCCAATACGGAGTCATCACTGTTCAGCTCCGGCTCATTATAATAAATACTGTTTGCCTTCAACGTTTCCTGCCACCGGCTGTTGTCTGCAGGAATATCATAGAGCGCATCATAAGCGCTGACGACAGAAAGTGCATAAAAATCAATCCGGTACAGATTCTCCTTTGTGAACAGCCATCCATAACGATGCTTGTCAAACTGTTCTCGCTGTCTGAGATTTCGTATGTCGCTGAACATACCACGCTGCATATCATGTCCATACAGGATATTCAGAGCGCCGGAGAGATCCGCTGCACACCGATATGAAAGAAAGATCGACCCGGCATGATTGTCACTGCCGTCCGGCGCATGATGCAGATAATACTGATCGTCTGTCCCCTGAACGACAGGATAATCTATATCCGAATCGGCAATATAGATCCAGCCTATCAGGTCACTGCTGTAACGGGCTGCCTTTTGCATTTTTTCCGTTATCTCATTCACTTTCTGCTCAGTGATGAACGGAACAGAAGCATCAGGCTCGGAAACTTGGGGAAAACTGTTTCCTTTTTCCTCCGAGCCTTCCGTCACTTCCTTTTCCTCCGGGCTTTCCGTCACTTCCTTTTCCTCCGAGCTTTCCGTCACTTTTTTTTCATGGACTGTATTATCAGATACTGCAGATACTGTTTCTGCTGAGGATGCCTGAACAGATGAGCCGATCGTTTGTGAAGTTTCGGAAACGCTCTGCTTCGCAGTATGTATGCCGTACCTCATAACCAAACAGAACGCCAGAGCTGCCAATAAAGCAGCAGCGACCCAGAACCGAATAGATTTTACCATAAAGATCACCGGATAAATTTCTGTCTCCCCCTGCCATTTCCGCAGGAGGAGACAGAATTTTTGTTTTTTCGATCAAAAGCTTTTCTTTGCGTTTATTGCTCAGAGCTTGCTTTTGCTGTCAGAGCTTTTCTTGTTTCTTATGACCAGAACGAGCAGACCTACACCCGCTATAGTGATAAATACGAACGGTGAGATGCTGAACATTAGTCCTGTTATGGAGACACTCTTAAGAGTACCGGTAAACACGATCTTATCCGTTGTGTCGTTGGAGCGAACACCAAATCCATCATTCATCTCTGCAGTGCCATTGCTTCCGATAGCAAGGGAGTTGTCGGTATGGTTGCCATCATCTTTCAACGTAAGAGAATTTCCGTTACCTACGGCAGAAAACGTGTATGTGTCGTCGGTATCATTTGTTTCTGCCGCCTTGATCTTCGTATCAGCGGGGAGGCCTGTGATAACGATCTTGTCGCCGCTCCGGAGCCGGAGGTCATTTGCAGGATCGGCAGAGTTTCCGTCAAGCGTCCATGAGCCGGTCTGTGAAAGACTCGTGTTTACTGCTGTCTTATCAGTACCGTCCTTGGTGATCTGATAATAGAAATCAGCCCGGGAGGTCACAAGTCTGTTTGATAGCTCAACCCTGAAGGGGAAATTGTGCTGTTTATCAGCGAGGTCGCCGGCCGTCTCGTATTTGACTTCCACATTATAGGTGTGGTATGAGTCGGATTTCAGATCAGCTAACATAACCTTTCCACCGCTAATATTATTATTCTCGGATTCTATGTCAAAGCCTGTGATCTTGATCGTTTCTTGCTCAACTGTACTGTCATATTCCAAAGAAACATCGGTACCATTTGTAGACCTCAACAGTACATAGCCGTAGATTTCCAGACCGTCATTATTGCTGTTGTACTTCGTGTATACGTCAAGAAAGATCGAAGTATCTGCTCCCCCTCTCTGGATCCCCGAAGAGGTCGTCGTCGCGTCGGTTGTGACATCCTCGATCTTGTAGCGATACACGCCGGGCGGGTTGTCCGGCTGACCATCGTTGTTGCCGTCGTAGATCTTGCCGGCATCCACAGTGATTTCCATAGAGCCGCTTACTTTCTTTGAGAGATCGATGACCGTATCCGGATTTCTGTTTGCATCGTGCATTTCCGAATCATTGTTGTGTTCATCGTCTGCAGCACCGAACGTAATGCTTCCTTCTACCTTTTCCGTGGTTTCAGGAACATCACCTGATGTAGAAAGAGCTTCGATGACACCCGGTCTTACCGAAAGAATGTTCACCTCACCTTCCTCATTTGGTGTAGTGACCGTTGCATTTGTAACATTCGCCTCCGTGATCTCATAGGAGTAAGTAACATTCGGTGAGAGGATCCGGCTAGCGTCTGCGTTGAACAGTACAATGTCCTTTTTCAAGATAACAGTTGCGGTAGATGCCGGAGGTTGCAGAGGATTTGCAGGAGACGTACCTAAAGTAGGTGACCCTACCGCATAAACACCTGTACCTGAGGCTGCCAGTGCAGCCATGGTAAAGATCGCCGCTGTTGAGGCCGACACTTTTTTGAGTAAACTCTTTTTCATCATTTTCATCCTTTCATAAGTAAAATATTATTTTATGACCGGCACTGTATGGTGCTGTAAAGCCGCTATTTCCAATATGAACGAGAGCATCGATAATATACTCGCAGCAGAAACTAATGCCGTTTTGCTTTTTATTTTCTCTCGTTTCATTTTGTATCACCTCCATAACTCGGTTTATTCTGAGCATCTTCACCGGTCTCTGTTTCTTCGGGGAGCTTTCCTCTGTATCGCAGACAAATGAAATCAACGATCAGTGCTGCTGCGGCGATCAGTATCATCAGCCCTGTCCGGCTGTCGCGTATTACCATCCGTCCTGAAATATCCTCCGTAATAAAAAATACAGCCGCCGAAATGATCAGTATACCGATCTCAAGCCGGATGCCAATATGCCCTTTTCTGATAAAGCTGCGTAGATCCCTGATGGTCTTTTGTCTGCCGTCTTCATCCTGCTTATCATCATTTTGTTCGTCATTGATTTGCTTTTCGAGTTTATGATACATTTTCCTTGAATAGGTGAACTGTCCGAATTTTCTCTTCACAGACCATAACGGAAACACTGTCAAGAGAGTAAAGATCAAACACATCAGATTCAGAAATGCCCAGCTTTCTTCCTGCATTTTATGTCCGACTGCATTTAATTGTTCCGTATCAGCTGCAGCCGTATCTACGGTGGTAATGCGCTGAGAAGCAACTCCATCCTTCGCGTTATCCCACGGGGTCACTTTAGCAAAGAGCACGATTCTGCCGTCTGTTACGGCATTGGTACAGGTCGACATCCCAAGAATATACCCGTCAGATACATTGTCCGGGATCTCAGTATGATTGACAGCGTGCTCTTCCATATATTTTTTTAATTCGGGATAGCGATCCTCCGCATCGGTCTCTAATTGATATACCGTTTCTTCATATGCATTTGTCCGTACACACGCAAACACATGAATACTGTAGTTCCCGTTTTTAGTCTGTATGATACCGTCCGTGTGAGATCTGAAGAATTCGGGATCAAGGTATTTTTCAATATCCCCGAACATCGCCCCGCTATCCATATGATGTCCGTAGAACAAATTATACCAGTCACTAAAATCCGAATTGTTTTCAGCGGCAAGATAGATCGAGCCTGATGCCGTACTGTAACCGAAAATATCCTTGTTGATATATTCCAGATTATCATTTCCCTGCACAACAGGGTAGTTGATATTTGTGCCGAACATCTCTATCCAGCCCACCGTATCCGGATTGATCTTCTGAAGATTCTCAAAGCCATTATCCCCGGTTTCATCTTTTTCCTGTGCTTTCGGCCTGTACTGCAGCAGATCATAGGAGATGAATGCAGCGCGGTTTGTGTAGAGGATATCATTCAGGACATAAAGACCTGACATAAGCATAACGCCGGCAACAAGCGTGATCAATACCATAAGCACGTCGTTAGCCGCTTTTGCAAATTTATCCAGCCATTTCATTCTCTCTCCGCCGCCTTTATATACTGTGCCTTCTGATCAATGCGAATGACTTTCCGTATATTTCAGAACGTTCAACAGTTCCGAAATAGCGGCTGTCCTCTGCGCCGCCTCTTGCATCAGCAAGAATAAAATACTCATTATCTCCAAGCAGCACCGGATATTTCACAAAGCCCCCATAGCGAGGCGTTGGGCTGTGGATCCCCGGCTCTGAAACGACATGACCGTTGATTATAAGCTGATCGTCATCTGAAATATCCACACTGTCTCCGGACACAGCGACCACTCTTCCGATATAAGTTGTGTTGTTTTTAGTAAAGACCACGGTATCCTGTGCAAGGTAGGACTCATCCAGTCTGTAATACAGCAGGAGATCCTTTGATTTTATGTTAGGTGACATATCATCATTCGGTGCTATAGCTACACCGATCACAAAACCAAAAAGGAGCCACAAAACCGTAATAACGATCAACAGATTCAGCAGGAGGATCTGTATCGGCGTCATTGGAGATCTGTGTTTTTCTTTCTTTTTTTTGCGGTTTTCTGCTTGTTCGGTAAGCCCTTCATCAGAGTCCGTTACGGGGTTTTCCTCATCGGTAAACCCTTCATTGGAGTCCGTTACGGAGTTTTCCTCAGTTGACAGCATCAAACGTAACACCTCCGACACATAATTGTATAATAAGAAAAAAGCACACTCAATCGGGCACACCTATCTCATTGAGTGCGCTTTTAGATAATATTCAAACGAAGAGTCCTCTCTGTCATTTATATGAGCAAGTCTGCGGTTTGTTCTTAGCTGATATTATAGCACACCTGACAAAAAATAACAATAGAAAACTCCGCCTGTGTAGAATTTTGATAAAAAACCATTCAGAAAACTCCCGTAATTATCCTACACGAACCTCCGGCGCCGGGCGCGGGACAGACTATTGCTTGACAATCTGATGCACGTCTGATATAATTTTGTTAGTAACAGCTATTTTTGTTAGACTTTTGTTAGATCGTTGTTAGTCTGGTCAGATGAGGTGAGCTTATGCGGGAAAATAAGAATACAGAGTATAAAAGAGAATACGTTGACGATATACGCAAAACAATTATTGCATTTGCAAATACAGATGGAGGAACGCTGTATATCGGTGTGGATGACGACGGCTCAGTATGCGGTGCTGCAGATTCGGATGATACCATACTAAGAGTCACCGATATGCTTAGAGACGCTATAAAACCTGATGTGTCCATGTTTGTAGATGCGGAGGTACGGACAATGGAAGAAAAAAACGTTGTTGTCGTCACCGTACAGCGCGGAACTGCAAGACCGTATTATATAGCCGGAAAGGGTATCAGACCGGAGGGCGTATATATCCGTCAGGGTGCGTCAAATGCTCCTGCAACGGAAACAGCAATACTTGCTATGATACGTGAAACTGCCGGAGATCACTATGAGGATGCCCGTTCACTTGAACAGCAGCTTACATTCAATCAGGCAGAGGAATATTTTAAAAAGAAAAACATCCCTTTTGGCGAACAACAGAAAAGGACATTGAAGCTGATCGGTGAAGATCATACCTATACCAATCTTGCATTATTGCTGTCCGATCAGTGTACCCATACGATAAGATCAGCTGTCTTTGACGGCACGACCAGATCCGATCTCAAGGACAGAAAAGAGTTCACCGGTTCGCTCCTGAAACAGCTGGAGGATGCCTTTGAGTATATCGACCAGTTCAATCATACCCGTTCAGAGATCAGAGGTCTTGACCGCATCGACAACCGTGACTATCCTCCGGAGGCTATCCGCGAGGCACTGCTGAACGCTGTTGTACACAGGGAGTACGCTTTCTTTTCCAGTACGATGATAAGTATATTCTCTGACCGTATGGAGCTTATCACTACAGGCGGTCTGGTGCGTGGTATTACAAAGGACGATATTCTGCTTGGGGTGTCCGTTCTGCGTAACAGAAACCTTGCAGATGTGTTCTATCGTCTTCACCTGATCGAAGCATACGGAATAGGACTGCCGAAGATCAG
>CACWNZ010000013.1:0-2142 GCA_902762335.1 uncultured Ruminococcus sp.
CGATCTCAGCCTCAGCGTTTTTGATGATCTCCTTCTTTGCGGGGGGTATCTCGGCATCGCATACGGCAACGGTGCTAGCGACCTTTGTGGAGTAGCGGTAGCCCTGTGCCTTTACTTCGTCAAGAACTCTTGAGGTGATCTGTGAGCCGTGCTTTTTGATACACTTGTCGATGATCTTGCCGAGCTGCTTTTTGCCTACGAGGAAGTCAATCTCGTATTTCATGCAGTTATCGGGGTCAGATCTGTCAACGTAGCCGAGATCCTGCGGGATAGGTCTGTTGAAGATAATACGTCCAACGGTGGTGTCGATAAGGGCGGAGCGTTTCTCGCCCATCCATTCGCCCTCGCGGCGTACCTTTATCTTGGCGTGCAGGCTGACGACCTTTGTTTCGTAAGCCATTATAGCCTCGTTGGTATCTCTGAATATCTTGCCCTCGCCGGGCTCTCCATCCTTGTCAAGCGTAAGATAGTACGAGCCGAGCACCATGTCCTGCGTAGGAACGGTAACGGGCTTTCCGTCTGAGGGCTTGAGAAGGTTGTTGGCGGCAAGCATGAGGAAACGAGCCTCTGCCTGCGCCTCTGCCGAGAGAGGAACGTGAACTGCCATCTGGTCGCCGTCGAAGTCGGCGTTGAATGCCGTACAGGCAAGGGGGTGGAGCTTGAGTGCCTTGCCCTCTACGAGAACGGGCTCAAAAGCCTGAATGCCGAGTCTGTGAAGCGTAGGAGCACGGTTGAGCATAACGGGGTGACCCTTTATAACTCTTTCAAGAGCGTCCCATACCTCGGGCTTTGCTCTCTCAACAGCCTTGCGCGCCGCCTTGATGTTCTGCGCCGAGCCGCTCTCAACGAGGATCTTCATAACGAAGGGCTTGAACAGCTCGAGAGCCATTTCCTTGGGCAGACCGCACTGATACATTTTAAGCTCGGGTCCTACAACGATAACGGAACGACCCGAGTAGTCGACACGCTTGCCGAGAAGATTCTGACGGAAGCGTCCCTGCTTGCCCTTGAGCATATCGGAGAGGGACTTGAGAGCCCTGTTGTTGGGACCCGTAACAGGTCTGCCTCTTCTGCCGTTGTCGATAAGGGCGTCTACCGCCTCCTGAAGCATACGCTTTTCGTTGCGGATTATTATGTCGGGAGCGTTTAGCTCTAAAAGTCTGCTGAGACGGTTGTTTCTGTTTATTACCCTGCGGTACAGGTCGTTGAGGTCAGAGGTAGCGAAGCGGCCGCCGTCAAGCTGTACCATAGGTCTTATATCGGGCGGTATAACCGGGATAACGTCAAGTATCATCCATTCGGGTCTGTTGCCCGAAATACGGAAGGACTCGACCACCTCGAGTCTCTTGAGGATCCTTACCCTCTTCTGACCCGTAGATGCCTCAAGCTCCTCCTTGAGCTGCTCGCTCAGGGTGTCAAGATCTATCTCCTTGAGAAGCTTCTGAACTGCCTCGGCGCCCATCATAGCCTCGAAGTCGTCCTCGTACTTCTCCTTCATGTCGCTGTATTCCTTTTCGGTAAGGCACTGCTGTTTTGAAAGCTCACGGGCAGCCTCGCTGTCCTCCTCTACGCTCGTTACGATATACATTGCAAAGTAGAGCACCTTTTCGAGCAGACGGGGCGATATGTCAAGGATAAGTCCCATTCTTGAGGGAATGCCCTTGAAGTACCATATATGCGATACGGGAGCCGCAAGCTCTATATGTCCCATTCTCTCGCGGCGTACCTTTGCCCTGGTTATCTCAACGCCGCAGCGTTCGCATATCCTGCCCTTGAAGTGTATCTTCTTATACTTGCCGCAGTGACACTCCCAATCCTTCTGGGGACCGAATATCGCCTCGCAGAAAAGACCGTCCCTTTCGGGCTTGAGCGTACGGTAGTTTATAGTCTCGGGCTTCTTTACCTCTCCGTAGGACCACTGTCTTATAAGATCGGGAGATGCAAGACCTATCTTGATCTGATCAAATTCATTGAATTCCAATTCCATGTATCACGTCCTCCTCTCAGTCGTCATCGTCCGCAAGATGCGCCATATCTATGTCGTCCTCGCCGCTGCTGTAGAAGTCCTCTTCCTCATCATCGTAGAACTCGCTCTCACCGTTCTCATCGGTGGTCTGATAGCCGTCGAGTGATTCGTCGGTG
>CACWNZ010000013.1:2164-14864 GCA_902762335.1 uncultured Ruminococcus sp.
AAAGGAAATATCAGAGGGCAGAATATCGTCGTCGAGATCCTGCTGAAGATTGATCTCGTTGCCGTCTCTGTCAAGCACCCTTATATCGAGTGCAAGGGACTGAAGCTCCTTTATGAGCACCTTGAAGGACTCGGGTATGCCGGGCTTGGGTATGTTCTGACCCTTTACGATGGATTCGTAGGTTTTTACACGGCCGACAACGTCGTCCGACTTGACCGTGAGTATCTCCTGAAGGGTGTAGGCCGCGCCGTATGCCTCGAGAGCCCAGACCTCCATCTCTCCGAAGCGCTGTCCGCCGAACTGCGCCTTGCCGCCGAGAGGCTGCTGCGTTACGAGTGAGTACGGTCCCGTAGAACGCGCGTGGATCTTATCATCTACAAGGTGATGCAGCTTGAGGTAGTACATATAGCCTACGGTTACGGGGTTGTCGAAGAATTCGCCCGTTCTGCCGTCCTTGAGCCAGATCTTGCCGTCCTCGCTGATGCCCGCGTCACGGAAGCATTGGAAAATATCCTGCTCGTGCGCGCCGTCGAATACGGGGGTCATTACCTTCCAGCCGAGAGCCTTTGCGGCGTAGCCTAAATGCACCTCGAGCACCTGTCCTATATTCATTCGGGAAGGAACGCCGAGGGGGTTGAGAACTATATCGAGAGGTCTGCCGTCGGGCAGGAAGGGCATATCCTCCTCGGGAAGTATCCTTGAAACGACGCCCTTGTTTCCGTGACGGCCTGCCATTTTGTCGCCGACCTGTATCTTTCTCTTCTGCGCTATATAGCAGCGCACTACCTTGTTTACTCCGGGGGCAAGCTCGTCGCTGCTGTTCTCCTTGGTGAATATCTTTACGTCAACGATGATGCCGTATTCGCCGTGAGGAACTCTCAGCGAGGTATCTCTTACCTCTCTTGACTTCTCGCCGAATATAGCCCTGAGCAGTCTTTCCTCAGCGGTAAGCTCGGTCTCTCCCTTGGGGGTGACCTTGCCTACGAGGATATCGCCCGCGTGTACCTCGGCGCCGATGTGTATGATACCGTTCTCGTCGAGATCGCGGAGCTGGTCGTCGCCGATATTCGGGATATCTCTTGTTATCTCCTCGGGACCGAGCTTGGTATCTCTCGCCTCGGTCTCGTATTCCTCTATGTGTATTGAAGTGTAAACGTCGTCTCTTACTATCTTTTCGTTGATGAGTACGGCGTCCTCGTAGTTGTAGCCCTCCCAGGTCATAAAGCCGATGAGGGCGTTCTTGCCGAGGCTGATCTCGCCGTTGCAGGTTGCGGGACCGTCAGCGAGCACCTCGTTCTTCTCAACGCGCTGTCCTACCTCGACTATCGGTACCTGATTGATACAGGTACCCTGGTTGGAGCGCATGAACTTGGTGACCTTGAAGGTCTGGAGCCTGCCGGAATCGTACTGTACCTTTATCATATCGGCGCTGACGTACTTGACCGTGCCTGCCTCCTCGGAGAGTATGCATACGCCCGAGTCTACGCCCGCCTTGTACTCCATGCCCGTGCCGACAATAGGCGACTCGGTAACGAGAAGCGGAACTGCCTGCCTCTGCATGTTCGAGCCCATGAGCGCGCGGTTTGCGTCGTCGTTCTCAAGGAAGGGTATCATAGCCGTAGCGACCGAAACGACCATTTTAGGCGAAACGTCCATATAGTCCGCCATGCCGTTTTCTACCTCGACGAACTCGCCCTTGAAACGGCCTACTACCTTTTTGTTTACGAAGCGGCCGTTCTCATCGAGGGGCTCGTTCGCCTGGATAACTATGTAGTTATCCTCTATATCGGCGGTCATGTATTCTACCTTGTCGGTAACTATGCCCGTCTCCTTATCCACCTTGCGGAAGGGGGCTTCTATAAGTCCGTACTCGTTTATCTTGGCGAAGGTCGCAAGATAAGAGATAAGTCCGATGTTAGGACCTTCAGGAGTCTCTATAGGACACATTCTGCCGTAGTGCGTATAGTGTACGTCACGCACCTCGAAGCCTGCGCGGTCTCTTGAAAGTCCGCCCGGACCGAGCGCGGAGAGTCTTCTTTTATGTGTGAGCTCTGCAAGCGGGTTGTTCTGATCCATGAACTGTGACAGCGGAGAGGAGCCGAAGAATTCCTTTATTGCCGCCGTAACGGGACGGATATTTATAAGCGCGTTGGGGGCAAGGCTGTTGAGATCCTGCGCCTGAAGGGTCATTCTCTCGCGGATGACTCTTTCAAGTCTTGCAAAGCCTATCCTGAACTGATTCTGAAGCAGCTCGCCTACGGAACGGATCCTTCTGTTGCCGAGATGGTCTATATCGTCGGTAGTGCCTACGCCACAGGCAAGAGAGTTCATATAGTTGATAGACGAGAGTATATCGTCAATAATGATGTGCTTGGGGATAAGCTCGTCCTTGCGCCTGATTATCTCCTTTTTGATCTCGTCCTCATCGGTAAAGCCGTCGAGGATCTCGCGGATAACGCTATAGCGCACCTTCTCGTTTATGCCGCACTCCTCTTTCGCATCGAAATCGACGTACTTGGAAATATCGACCATGCAGTTGGAGATGATCTTTACGGGGTTGCCGCTGGGACCCTCTACGAAGGCGAAGTGAACGCCCTTATCCTCTATCTCCATTGCCTTTTCCTTGCTTATGAACTCGCCCGCATCGGCAAGAAGCTCGCCCGTATAGGGATCGCACACGGGCTCGGTTACCGTATGACCCGCAAGGCGGTTTGCAAGACCGAGCTTTTTGTTGTACTTATGTCTGCCGACCCTTGACATATCGTAGCGTCTGGGGTCGAAGAAGAGCATATCAAGATGCGCCTGAGCGCTCTCTACCGTAGGCGGCTCGCTGGGGCGGAGCTTGCGGTATACCTCTTTAAGAGCGTCGTCCCTGTTATCGGTGGTATCCTTTTCTATAGTCGCAAGTATCCTGTCGTCCGCGCCGAAATAGTCTATTATCTCCTGATCGGTGCCGAGTCCGAGAGCCCTTATGAATACGGTCACGGGTATCTTGCGGTTTTTGTCTATACGAACGTAGAATACATCGTTTATGTCGTTTTCATATTCGAGCCATGCGCCTCTGTTGGGTATGACGGTAGAGCTGAAAAGCTCCTTGCCCGTTTTGTCGTGGTCCATTTTATAATATACGCCCGGAGATCTTACGAGCTGGGAGACGATAACACGCTCGGCGCCGTTTATAACGAAGGTGCCGCTCGGCGTCATAAGGGGGAAATCACCGAAATAGACCGACGATTCCTTTATCTCCGAGGTCTCACGGTTGAGGAGCCTTACCTTGACCCTGAGGGGCGCGGCATAGGTAACGTCTCTTTCCTTGCACTCTGCGATAGAATAGTTCGGCTTGTCCGTTTCAATGTTGTAGCTGATAAAGCTGAGCACGAGATTTCCCGAATAATCGGTTATGCCCGAGACGTCCTCAAACACCTCTTTAAGTCCCTTTTCAAGGAACCACTTATAGGAATCCTTCTGGATCTCGATAAGATTAGGCATTTCAATGATCTCGTCTGTGTGAGAAAAGCTCATTCGCTCGGTTTTTCCCAAACGCACGGGTCTGGCGTTTACCATATTATCACTCCATTCAAATTGATGCATAATGAAAGCAGAAGGCACAGGCGCGCGGATATTTTCACTCTCCCGTACTGATGCCGTGTAAAAAATTTCAATGCCGTTTCTCACGGAGCTCAGACTCTGATGCGGGTGTTTTCCGGCGCGTATGCGGGCGTTTTTTCTCCGAAAGCGGGTGCGCCGCAGCTCGGAGCTTTCATCGTCCGACAAATTTGCCAAAAATAGCACTTGATTTTTTTCCGGGATTGTGGTAATATCTCTGTAAGCCTTTTTGATCGCGTTTTGCCCTGAAAAGGCTACTCCGCTACTATGTGCATTTTATAATTATATTACAACTCCGTGTCTTTGTCAAGCCGCTTTGACAAAGACCTCTTATTTTTGCGCGTTTTTCTCCGTTTTACACAAAAATCACACACCTCTGCGGAAAGGGAACGCCCGGGTGGGTTGAACAAATTTACGCAGTCGGTTTCCGACGGTTCTTCACACAGACCGATTTTTTTCGTTAAAACGTCAGTATCTTCGTATTGTAAAACAACGCGGGGTATGCTATCATAAAACCGTAAATTACGACAGTAAGGGAGACTGATACCGATATGGATAAGGATAACGGCCGCGTACGGCTTGCAAAGCAGCCTGATGCGGAATACGTGCTGACTACGGATAAGCTGTGCAAAAGGTATAAGCACGTCTATGCCGCAAGGGATATAGACATACGCATAAGACGGGGCGAGATCTACGGTCTTATAGGCAGGAACGGCGCGGGAAAAACAACTATAATGAGGGTGCTGAGCGGACTTTCCAACGCAACGAGCGGCAGCTATTCGCTGTTCGGCAAAACGGGAAGGGAAATAAGATCCGTAATGGGTCAGGTGGGCGCGCTTATCGAGGCGCCGGGCATTTATGCCAACCTGAACGCCGTTGATAACCTCAGAATGAAGTGCATCGCGCTCAACTGCGACAAGCCCGGCTATGCCGAGCAGCTGCTTGAGCTTGTGGGACTGAGCGATACGGGCAAAAAGCCCGCGGGCGCTTTTTCCCTCGGTATGAGACAGCGCCTCGGTATCGCGCTTGCGGTGGTCGGCGACCCCAAGCTCGTTATTCTTGACGAGCCGATAAACGGACTCGACCCCCAGGGCATAGTTGACGTAAGAAACATTCTTACAAGGCTGAGGGACGAGAGGGGCATGACAATAATGATCTCGAGCCATATCCTTGACGAGCTCGGCAAGTTTGCCGACTGCTACGGAATAATAAACGAGGGCAGGCTTATAGACGAGTTCACACGACAGGATATACAGCAGCGCACGGGCTCCTTTACCGTGGTGTCTACCGACAACAACGAGAAGGCGCTTGCCGTGATACGCGACATGAGCGGATTGTCTGCGGAGATCGACGGAGAAAAGAGAATAAAAATAACCGGAGAGATCAGCAGGAGCGCGAACGTCGTCAAGTGCCTTGTAGAGAACGATATCTTTGTCAGGGAAATAAAGACCGAGAGCTTCTCTCTTGAGGACTATTATCTCAGCGTTACGAGAGGAGGCACCACAAATGCGTGATCTTATAAAAATGGATCTCTTCAAGCTGAAAAAGACCCGATTCTTTATCGCGGTCATGATAGTTGCCTTCGGCGTTACCTTTGCCGCGCCGCTTCTGGTAAAGGGCTTTATAGAGCTGCTGAAGAATATGCTCGAATCACCGGGCAGCTCCGACCCGTATTCCGCCGGAGAGCTGCAAATGCTGGCGCGGGATCTCTCAAGGCCCATCGGCTTTTCGGCAATACTCAGGTCGCCTCTCGGCGGACTGCAGTTAGTCACTATCCCCGTAATGATAT
This sequence comes from uncultured Ruminococcus sp., assembly GCA_902762335.1. GTDB lineage: Bacteria > Bacillota > Clostridia > Oscillospirales > Acutalibacteraceae > UBA1213. Next base: position 7,560 of record CACWNZ010000013.1, read on the forward strand.
TCATAGTATCCTTCCTGCACCGCGATCTCAATCACGGATATATAAAGAATCTTGCGGGTCAGGTGCCGTGCAGGGGTTATCTTGCGGTATCAAAGTATATCGTTATCTGTCTTGCAGAGGCTGTTCTTTTTATACTCGGCATTGCGGGCTCGACCCTCGGCACGCTCATATCCCGCGGCATAAGCTTTGACAGCGACGTCGGCAGCGGGCTGCTCGAATGTCTGCTAAAGCTGCTGATCCTGTGGGGACTCTCCGCCGTTCTGCTGCTGATCTCAACGGGTCTCGGCAAAAAGAGCTTTGCCGTAGTCGTTTCGGTCATATTCGCGACGGGCGCTCTTGCAATAATATATATGCCGCTGAGCTTTGCGCTCCAGCAGCTTTTCAATACCCCCGACATACACATAGAGCAGTACGTTCCCGATCAGATGTTCGGTATGACCAACATCAACGTCGGAGCCGCTCTTGCAGGCTCACTTATACTCATTATAGCCGGGCTTTACGGCACGGTAACGCTCATGAACAAAAGAGACGTAAAATAAACAGCACTCCCGCGCCTTTAATAAACAGGCACGGGAGTTTTTCTTTGGCAATGTTACCATTTATCATAGCGGAATATTGTATAAAACAACAATTTTTTTAATTTTTTTAATTAGGCTTTGAAAAAATTGTGCATTATGATATAATACAAATGCAGAATATTTTACATACAGGAGGACATTTTTATGTATTATCTCGGTATTGATCTTGGCGGAACAAATATCGTTGCCGGTGTTGTTGACGAAGACGGCAATATCATAGTAAAGGCAAGCTGTAAGACGAACCTTCCCCGTTCGCAGGAGGAAATTTGCGATGATATGGCGACCGTTGCGCTCAAGGCTCTCGAGAGCGCGGGGCTTACCAAAAACGACATCAACTATATCGGCATAGGCGCTCCCGGCGCTGTAAACGGCTCTACGGGCGTTATTGAATTCACCAACAACTTCAATTTCCATAATTGGAGGATCGGCGATATGATGAACGAGCGTCTCGGCGTAGACATCTACATTGAAAACGATGCAAACGCAGCGGCTTACGGCGAGTTCATGGTAGGCGCCGCAAAGGACGCCAACGACGCTATCGTCATCACCCTCGGCACGGGCGTAGGCGGCGGCATCATCATTGACGGACAGATCTACAGCGGCTCTAACTATGCGGGCGCTGAGCTCGGTCACATGGTAATACAGCACGGCGGCCGTCAGTGCAGCTGCGGCAGAAAGGGCTGCTGGGAGGCTTATTCCTCTGCAACGGGTCTTATCAACATGACCAAGGAGGCTACGATCAACCCCTACAACAACAATTCTATCCTTTACAAAATGATAGAAGGCGACACCTCAAAGATAACGGGCAAGACCGCCTTTGATGCCGCTGCGCAGGGCTGCGAGGTAGGCAAGGCTATCATAGACGAATACATCGCATATCTCGGCACAGGTCTTGTAAACATCATCAACATCTTCCAGCCCGAGCTTCTCTGCATTGGCGGCGGTGTAAGCAGTCAGGGCAGGGCTCTCATCGATCCTCTGAGAAAGATAATCGAAACGGAGCGCTACACCAAGCACAACAACAAGCAGACAGAGGTCTGCCTGTGTCAGCTCGGCAACGATGCGGGTATCATCGGCGCCGCTTTCCTCGGCAAATAATTATCCGACAAAATTCAGACGGGCGGGTGCGTGTGGTCATCACACGGCACCCGCCCGTTTTTATCTGTATCCGAAGAATTCACGCAGTCCCTGCTTCCGCTCAAGCTCCTCTGCGGTAAAGCCGTAATGCGCCGCAGAGGCAAGGGTAACGACTTTTTCGAGGAAGCCGCCGTACGGCAGACCAAACCATTCCTCGGGGATCCCGGCGTGTATCGTACCGCCGTCGTTATGACCGCCGCCCCACCACCAGGCTTCGTCAAGATCGGCCTCATAGGTGCCGTCGTCCATTTTATTGAAGCAGTACCACGATACCCACTCGTTCATGCCCTCTATTACCTTGCCGTCCTCGCTGTGAGGAACGGAATATTTCCTCTCGGAATAGCCCTGCTCACCCTTTCCGGCATTCATACGGAACACCGTATAGCGCTCGCCCGTTTCCTTCGGAACTCTTTTTATCGTAATATTGCCGTTTACGTAGACAGGGCGCTTCGTATCCGGCACACGGCTCTCGTCCGTCATAAGCCTTTCAAGAAAAGCTATCCTCCCCTTGCTTTCGGCGCTCCTCCTGAACGATGCGGGGATATCCTCCTTTTCAAGTCCGATAAAGCAATAAGCTCCCGTGCTGTATGAAGAGCTGCCGTCCGACATATAGAAATATACGCCTATGCAGCTTTCTTTGAAATAGACGTAGAAGGTGTCCGTTATCTTCATTTTGCCGTCCCCGTTTCATTTATGATATTTCGTTCCCGAATTGATCTGAAAGGCGCGGTATATCTGCTCGCAGAGCATTACCCTTGCAAGCTGATGCGGAAACGTCATCTCGGACATGGAAAGCCTTATCCTTGCGGCGCTCTTTACCTCGTCCGAGAGTCCCCACGAGCCGCCTATAATAAACGCGATGCTGCTTATGCCCCCGAGAGCGAGCTCCTCTATCTGCGCTGCAAGAGCCTGTGAGCTTTTCTGTCTGCCCTCTATGCACATGGCTATCACGGCTGCGCCCTTAGGCACGGCGGCAAGCAGGCGCCTGCCCTCTTTTTCGAGTGTGGAGCTTATATTCGCCTCATTCGGACTGTCGGCTATGCGCTCCTCATCTACCTCTATGATACTGAAGCCGCAGATACCGTTAAGTCTTTTGGAATACTCCCTGCACGCGTCGACCCAATATTTTTCCTTGAGCCTGCCCACGCAGATAATGCTTATATTCATTCTATCAGCTCCGTCAGTATATTATCGGCGATGCCGCGCCGTTTTCGGAAAGCACCGTCAGAAGATAGTCCGTGCCGTTTTTCATTCCCGAGCACTGCAGCTCGCACAGAGCGGTTTTTTCGGCAAGCTCGGGTATATTGTTCTCGCGGCTAAGATGAGCGAGCACGAGCCTTGTAGAGCCCGTTCCCACAAGACGGGCGGCAGCCCTTGCACTGTCGTCGTTTGAAAGATGTCCCCTGTCGGAGAGTATCCTTCTTTTAAGTATGTACGGATAGCTGCCGCAGCGCAGCATACCAATATCATGATTAGACTCAAGCACGACGGTATCACAGCCCGTAAGAGCTTTCATTATCCCGTCGGTGATAACTCCCGTATCTGTAGCGAACGCCGTTCTTCTGCCGTCCTGCGTCTCTATGCAGTACCCGTAGCCCTCTGCGCAGTCGTGGGAGATGTGAAACGGAGTTATTTTCATGCTGTCAAGCTCTATTCCTTCACAGCCGATCGTTTCCACGGCGATATCCTCTTTTACAAGTCCCTTTGCGCTCAGCTCGGCGGCAGTGCCGGGAGATGTGTACACCCTGAGCTTATATCTTGATGCAAACACCTTAAGCGCGCTGATATGGTCGCCGTGCTCGTGGGTTATGAACACGGCTCTTATATTCTGAGGGTCAAGACCCCTGTCGCGCATTGCAAGCTCAAGCTGCTTGGCGTTTCTGCCGCAGTCGATGAGTATACCGCTGCCCGCGCTTTCAAGATAATAGCTGTTTCCCGAGCTGCCGCTGAACAGCGGACAAAGCTTTGGCATAGTTCCACCCTTTCTCCTTTTATGATCTTCCCTTACAGCAAAGCAGGCACATTACCCTTTCGGATAATGCACCTGTAAAGCCTGTGTTCAAGCCCTCTGTGCCGCGCCGTCGTCGGTGTAGATGATGCGAATATCCGCGCCGAGAGCCGAGAGCTTTTCGACTATGTCCTCATAGCCTCTCTCGATGTATTCTATGTCCTCTATATGGGTTATTCCCCTTGCGCTGAGCGCCGCTATCACCATTGCCGCGCCTGCGCGCAGGTCGGTAGCCTTTACGGGAGCTCCGTTAAGCTCCTTTACGCCCTCTATTACCGCTACCTTGCCGTCTACGCTGATCACCGCGCCCATTCTTCTGAGCTCCTCTACGTAGCGGAAGCGGTTATCCCACACTGCCTCGGTAACTATGCTCGTGCCGTCGGCTATTGAGAGCAGGGCGGCTATCTGCGGCTGCATATCGGTAGGAAAGCCCGGGTGCGGGTGAGTCTTGACGTTGCATCTTCTGAGCTCGCCGCTTCTTGATACCCTTACGGCATCATCGTACTCGTCTACCTGAATGCCCATTTCGCGCAGCTTCAGCGTGATGGGGTCAAGGTGCTTGGTTATTACGTTCTTTATAAGCACGTCTCCGCCCGTAGCCGCGGCAGCTACCATATAGGTGCCTGCCTCTATCTGGTCGGGGATTATGGAATAGGTCGTTCCGTTAAGGTGCTTTACGCCGTTTATCTTTATTACGTCGGTGCCTGCGCCGCGAACATCGGCGCCCATAGAATTGAGGAAATTAGCAAGATCGACTATGTGCGGCTCCTTTGCGGCGTTCTCTATTATGGTCCTGCCCTCAGCCTTGACCGCCGCAAGCATGATATTGACCGTTGCGCCCACCGATACGACGTCAAGATAGACGTGACCGCCTGTAAGGCGATCTGCCTTTACATTTATCATACCGCCCACAACGCTGTGTTTTGCGCCGAGAACGGCAAAGCCCTTAAGGTGCTGATCGATAGGTCTTACACCGAAATTGCAGCCGCCCGGGAGCGCCACCTCGGCATGGCAGAACTTACCCAGCAGAGCGCCCAAAAGATAGCAGGACGCGCGCATACGCCTGACTATATCGTAGTCTGCAACGGGTCTTCTGATGTATGAGGGGTCTATCTCAAGGGTAGATTTGTTTATCCTGTTTACCCTTGCGCCCATTTCGTGCATGATATTTGCGATGTAGTTAACGTCCATGATATTGGGGATATTCTCTATGCGGCATATCCCGTCAGACAGGATTATTGCGGGGATAATAGCAACGGCCGCATTCTTTGCGCCGCTGATATGAACGGTACCCTCAAGTCTTTTTCCTCCGTTTATTACTATCTGTCTCAAAAAGCAACACTCCTCAGCAGGTTGTTAATATGAGTAGTACAGACGGCAGAGCCGTCTGTTGTAATGTCCTGTTTTTTACTGTAAAGCTTTTAAGCTTTGTGTATTATGCACTAAATATCAATAAAGAATTAACCGAAATAAATAAAGATACTCTTCTGTTATAATAATACATTGCAGGCAGATTGTCAATATCAAATCCTTATTGTTACATTATTGTTACTCAAAGGGCAGTCTGACACGCAATAAAGTTTTTCGGCTTTACACAGTTTTATACAACACACCGACAGTAATTTTGGTAAAAAGCTCCAAAGGAGACTGCCGCATTCAGCCGACAGTCTCCTTTTTTCTTCTGAAGATAATTACTTATTCGCCTTCATCATCGGGCTGAGAATAGTTATAGAACTCATACAGCGCCCTGTAGGTCTCGAACACGTCTATCTTTGAGACGACCTCAAAGGGTGCGTGCATACTCAGCACGGGTACGCCGAGATCCACCACGTCGGCATTGAGATTGGCAACGAACTTGGCGATCGTTCCGCCGCCGCCGCCGTCCACCTTGCCCAGCTCGCCGGTCTGCCACAGAACGCCCTTTTCGTCAAGAATGCTTCTTACCGAAGCCATGAACTCGGCGGATGCGTCCGAGGTGCTGTATTTTCCGCCGCTGCCCGTATACTTCGTTATAACGGCGCCGTTGTTGATATAGCTTGAATTATTCGCCTCAAAGGCGCTCGCGTAGGTGGGGTCGAAGGCTGCGTTGACGTCTGCGGAAAGGCAGGCGGATCTTGCCATAACGTGGCGCAGGCGCATACCGTCAGCTTCTGCAAGGTCGGCGATAAAATCAGCCATATAGGTACATTTCATACCCGTAGCGCCGTCGCTGCCTATCTCCTCACGGTCGGTAAGCACGGAGATGACCGTGCTGTCGGGCAGCTCGGTATCGAACGCCGCTATCACTGCGGGATAAGCGCAGACCTTGTCGTCATGTCCGTAGGCGCCTATCATGCTTCTGTCAAAGCCTACCTCTCTTGCCCTGCCTGCGGGCACCATAGTAAGATCGGCGGAAACGAAGTCCTCCTCGGTAAAGCCGTATTTCTCATAGAGGATATTCATTATATTCAGCTTTACGCTCTCGCTCTCCTCGTCCTTTCTGAAGGGTCTGCTGCCAATAAGCACGTTGAGCATTTCGCCGTCAAAAGCCTTTGTCATTACCTTTGACATCTGATCGACTGCAAGATGCGGCAGAAGGTCGGTCACAACGAAGCAGGGCTCGTCATCATCATCGCCGATATATACGTTCTTCACCTCGCCGTTCTTCATAGCCACAACGCCGTGCAGCGCAAGGGGAACGGTGGGCCACTGATACTTCTTTATGCCGCCATAATAGTGGGTCTTGAACATAGCGAGGTCGTTGCTCTCGTACAGCGGATTGGGCTTGAGATCGAGGCGCGGCGAATCTATATGGGCTATACCCAGCCTTACGCCGTTTTTCGTACCGTTCTTTCCCATTACGCAGAGCATTACCGCCTTGCCCCTGTTGTTGACGTACACCTTGTCGCCGGGCTTATAGGTGAGATCGGGGTCGTATTCGGTAAAGCCCCTTGCCTCGGCCGCCGCAATAGTGACGGCAACTGCCTCGCGCTCGGTCTTTGCCCTGTCAAGAAAGCTCATATAGCCCTTGCAGAACTCGTCCGCTTTCCTGATCTCCTCTTCGGACAGGGTCTTGGCGCCGCTCTCCTTTTTGATGAGGAGCTTCTCCTTAAGAAGCTCGGTCTCGGTCTTTTCTTTTTTTTCTTCGCACATAGCATTGTCTCCTTTATTATTTCTTTGCAAAGTAAAGCTCGTTATAAATGCTCTTGTTTCTCTCAACGGTCCTTACATAGCTTTCGCTCTCCTTGAAGGGTATCTTCTTTAGTGTCTTTCCGTCGTCGGAATACCCGGGATCCTTCAGCCATTTGTCCACGTTGCCGAGTCCTGCGTTATAGGCGCATACCGCCGTCTCCTCGACCTCGTACATCTTAAGCAGAACGCTCAGCACCTCGGCGCCGTAGTCGATATTCAGCCCGGGGTCGTACAGATCCTCAAAAACGTAACTGTTCTCTTCTTTATAATACGCCTGCATCCACGTAAAGGTGTCAGGCACTAACTGCATAAGACCTATGGCGCCCGCATGACTTTTTGCATCGGGATCAAAATTGCTCTCGGTCTTTATTATTCCGTACAGCAGCGCCTTATCAAGCCCGTATTTTTCGG
>CACWNZ010000014.1 GCA_902762335.1 uncultured Ruminococcus sp.
CGCGGGCATGAAGTATGATACGCTGAAGAAGTAAGCGCGCGCAAGCGCGCGGAACGCGAATCGGCTCCGGCAGCTTGCCGGCGCGAATCGGCACCGGCAGCTTGCCGGCGGCGCGCCGGGGTTGATATTTTGTGAGAAATGATATATAGTAATATCATACGGATAAAGCGGGGCGTAACGTTGCGGCCCGGAAGAAGCATAAAGGGAGTGTGATTCATGAGAGACAGAAGCAGAGAGATAGCGATGCTTGAGGAAACGCTGAAAATTCTCGGGCAGGGCTATTACGTCAAAAACGGCAAAAGGGTAGACCTTAAGCTCTCGCAGGAGCAGATGAGAGCGACAGAGGTCTTTCTGCCCGACGAGGTCAGAGCAAACGCAAACCACGCAGGCTTTTCACCGCCCTTCGTCATGGGGCGCTGCGGCTTTGACTGTAAAAACGAGGACAGCTTTTCCGCCGCAAGAGAGCAGCTTAAGCTGAAGAATAACCTTGATAAGGACGGGAAGGCTCCGCTGGTGCTCAATCTTGCAAATCCCGTACACCCGGGAGGCGGCGTAAGAAGGGGCGCAAGGGCTCAGGAGGAGGATCTTTGCAGGAACAGCTCGCTGCTGCTCTCGCTTGAGAGCGGGGAGGCGAGGCGTTATTACGAATATAATTCTTCAAAGCGCACCATGCTCAGCACGGGAGCCCTGATGATAACCCCGCAGGTAGAGATAATCAGGGACGCTAACGGAGAACTGCTTGACGAGACGGTGGTCGTATCCGTGCTTACCTTTGCGGCGCCCTCGGTAAAATACGGCTACGAGGGGCTAAGTCAGGAGCAGTATGAGGATACGGTCTTTGAGCGGATAACCGATATGCTCAGATGCGTGGCTTATCTCGGCTATAAACGGCTCGTTCTCGGCGCGTGGGGCTGCGGCGCCTTCGGCAACGATGCGCGGGTCATTTCCGACCTGTTTTTCAAGGCTCTCAAGGAGCTGAAATATAACGAGCACGGGCTCAGCGATCTTTTCGACCGTATCGACTTTGCCGTGCTCGACAGAACGACGGAGCAGTATAATTTCAGGGAATTCAGCCGCAATTTCCGAGGGAACAGCTTTTACCGTGAGGAGGACGAAACGGAGGCGAAAAGAATGGCAGAAAAATCAAGGTGCAGCCCCGGGCAGCGCGATAAGATACGCGGCTCTCTCGTGGGCGGCGCGGCGGGCGATGCCCTCGGCTATGCCGTAGAGTTTATCGGAGAAAGTCAGATATTCGCAAAATACGGCGAAAAGGGCATAACCTCATACGAAACAGACAGAAAAACGGGCAAGGCTGTAATTTCGGACGACACACAGATGACACTTTTCACGGCAAACGGTCTGCTTTTTTGCGAAACACGGGCGGCGCTCAGAGGAATAGGCGCAGAACCGAGAAGCTATGTTGAAATGTCCTATCAGGATTGGCTCTTTACTCAGCAGTATTCCTTTGCCGACAGAACTAAACCGAGACATACGGTATCGTGGCTTATGGAGGTCCCCGAGCTTTATAAACGCAGAGCCCCCGGAAATACCTGCCTTCACGCTCTTATTCAGCGCAGGGATAAGCATATAAGCGCAGGCGACTGCATAAAGGAGCCTATAAACAACAGCAAGGGCTGCGGCGGCGTTATGAGAGTCGCTCCCGTAGGACTGTGGCGGGGAGACATAGCTATAGATCATCTTGACATGGAGGCGGCTCAGATATCCGCTATAACCCACGGGCATTCCCTCGGCTATATGCCTGCCGCAGTGTTGGCGCACATAGTCAACCGCCTCGTTTATCCCAAAAGGGAAATGACGCTGAAGGAGATAGTTATTGAAGCAAAGCATACGACTGAAAAGCTCTTTGAGGGTGACGAGAATCTTGATAAGCTCAGCTATCTTATCGACCTTGCGGTAAGTCTTTCCGAAAATACTGAAAGCGACCTTGATAATATCCACCGTCTCGGCGAGGGCTGGGTAGCCGAGGAGACCCTTGCCATAGCGATATACTGTTCTCTGCGCTATCAGAAGGATTTTTCCGCAGCTCTTATCGCGTCCGTCAACCATAAGGGCGACAGCGACTCCACGGGCGCGGTCACGGGCAATATCCTCGGCGCGCTCATCGGCTATGAGGCGATAGATCAAAAATGGAAAACCGATCTTGAGCTGCTCGACGTCATTTCAGAGATCTCCGACGATCTTGCAAGGGGCTGTCAGATGACCGAGTACGGCGACTACAGGGACGAATATTGGCTGCGCAAATATATAAAAATGAAATGGAAGGAGGAAGGTGAAAATATGACTACCGAATTTATCGCCGTAATGGGCGACATAACCAAGGATCACGGCGTAGAAGCCATAGCAAACGCGGCAAATACAAGCCTTTTGGGCGGGGGCGGCGTTGACGGCGCTATCCACCGCGCGGCAGGCAGAAGGCTTCTTGAGGAATGCCGCACCCTCGGCGGCTGCAAAACGGGTCAGGCTAAGATAACGGGAGCCTACGACCTGCCGTGCAAGTACGTGATCCACACCCCGGGTCCGATATGGAGGGGAGGAAACGACCGCGAGCGCGAGCTTCTTGCCTCGTGCTACAGATCCTGCCTTGAGCTTGCCGTCCGGAACGGCATAAGGAGCATAGCCTTCCCGTCGATATCAACGGGCGTATACAGCTTCCCGCTTGAGGAGGCGGCTGAGATCGCCGTCAGAACGGCAAGGGAATTCGTCGCAGAAAATCCCGGCAAAATAGACGTCATCAAGTGGGTGCTTTTCGGCGACCATACCTACAGGGTCTATAAAAGAGAGATAGAGAAATAAGCACGAATATCCCCAAAATAAAATACGGCAGGACGGTCTGTTCCGTCCTGCCGTATTTATGCGTTTCCGGGAGTTATGCGTCAAGCGTCTTCTGATACGGTGCTGCTGCCCGATGCACTGTCAGATACTTCACTTTCTGTGTTATCCGAAGCTTGCGGCGTGCTTTCCGAAGATGAGATGCCGTTTTTCTTTACGCCCGCCATCTCCTGAATGCCCTTGATAACATCATCTACCTGTTTCTTAGTATTCGGGTCGTCACGGATAATATTTGCTATAACACCGTCGGTTCCCTCGCTGTTGATGAATTCGGTAAACATTGAGAGCAGACCGACCACGAGAGAGGCGATAAGTCCTAAAACAATGCAGATTATGCCGATAATAACACCTGATTTTCTCGGTCCCTTCTTGTCTGCATCCTTCTTTGACATAGCTCCGAAAACGATAGCGGCGATAGCAAGTACAACGCCGATCCAGCAAAGAGCAACGTTTATCGTGCCGAAGAAGGTTATTTTTCCGTCAATTCCAAAGCCGGTGAGTTTTGTAAACGGTACGAATACCGCAACAATGATAGCCGCAATGGAAGCAAGTCCGAGGAAAAGACCGATGTACCCTTTTGTATTTCTTCTGTTCATTTTTTTTACCTCCGTTTTTTCTTGAATGATTTTATTATATGTTAAAATGCATAAAAAATCAAGATGGTTTTTATACACATTCTTTTCAAAACAAAACCGTTCGGTTATCCTTCTTTTTAAGTTTATATCCGCAAGTCTGTAAAGTAAAAAAACTTACAGTATGAGCGGAGAGGAATAATTGTAAAGTGCATAGTCTTGCCGTACTATTTGTTGAGCAGCCATATACCGAGATTAAGATAAGCTGCAAAGCTCAGCCACAGCAGATAGAAAATCTGCAAAAGACCCGCCCTGCGGTCTATCCGGTAAAACAGTATCGTCATTATCAGAGCCGCCGCCAACAGCAGCACGAGCCATATAAACGCGAAAAGATAGAGCCTGAAGCCGAAAAACAGCACGCACCACCAGAAGTTCATCGTGAGCTGGAGCACGTAGAAAAATATCGCCTTCGGCATTCTGCTGTCTCCCGAGCCGTAGATCACTCCGGCGCCGTACGCCATCAGCCCGAACAGTATCGTCCATACTACGGGGAACAGCCATGACGGCGGTGTCAGGGCGGGCTGCTTTACAGCCTCAAAGCCCGGCATTCCGAAATAGGTGACTATACCGCCCGCCGCAGCGAACAGATAAGTAAGGATAAACGAATAGATGAAGGTCTTTGTTTTAGCTTTCAATAAAGATCACCGTCCCCTGATATATTATATGCAGGGCTTAAAGGGTCTATTCGCGGCGGCGGAATTATTGATAATTACTTGAAAAATATTGTGATATATGCTAAAATATAAAAGTTAATATAGGCAATTATTGCCTTTGCTCGTAAGGGGAATAGCTATGAGAAAAGCACCTGTTCAAAGACAGCATATAGAGCGCATATCCGCGCCTGCCGATAAGGGTCTTTCCAAAAAGGCGGTGGGGGAGCGTGTAAAAAAGGGCTACGTCAATACGCCGACAGACCCGAACGAAAAAAGCACGCTCAAAATAATAGCAACCAATCTTTTTACGTTCTTCAATATCGTACTGTTTATCATAGCCTTTATTTTCATCGGCTTCAATATCTATCTTCAGGCGATAGGCAGGGCTGACGTTGCGGACGAATACTTCGGCTTTTCCAAGTTCATATTCCTGCTGCCCGCCGTAATGAACGTGTGCATGGGTACCTTTCAGGAGATAAAGAGCCTTAAGGTAATAAAGCGGCTCAGGATAGTAACCACCACCAAGAGCAGAGTCATAAGGGACGGCGAGATGCTCTCTGTAGATGCCACGGAGGTGGTGCTTGACGATATACTTGCCGTTTCTGCGGGCGAGCAGGCTACGGCGGATCTCATAGTGCTATCGGGCGAGGCAGAGGTGGACGAGTCCATGCTCACGGGCGAATCCGACTACATAAAAAAGCGCGCGGGCGATACCATTCTCTCGGGCTCATCGATAATAGTAGGCTCCGCAAGGTGCAGGGCGGACAAGATAGGCGACGATACCTACGCCGCCGAGCTTACCCGCAAGGTCAAGAACAGCTCCCGCCATAAGTCGGAGCTGATGTCGTCTATCATGACCATAATCAAGGTGCTCACGGTCGGGCTGTGCATAGCCGCGGCAGTCGTCACCGTAACGCTCGTATATAAGGTCGCCGTCCACGGCTCCGACCCGACGCTGTGGAACGGTCTTACGCTGTCGCTCAACGATCCCGTTACCTGGGCGCTTATAATTCTCACGGACGGTATGTTCGGCGTGGGAATTATCCCTACGGGACTCGTTCTTACGGCATCCGTTGCGATGCTCGTATCCATTGCCCAGCTCACAAAAAAGAACACCCTCGTTCAGGAGCTGTATTCCCTTGAGAATCTCTCCCGCGTGAATATAATCTGCCTTGACAAGACAGGCACGCTCACGGACGGCACCATGACCGTCAGCGAGGTAAAGCCCTTTATCCCGCTTGACGAGGTAAAGCGCCACGCGCGGGTGCTGGTATCCACATCTGACGAAAAGAACGCTACATCCGACGCCGTTTTCAGATATTTCGGCTCGGAGAAGGACCCCGACATAGCCGAGGAGATACCCTTTTCCAGCGCGGCAAAGTATTCGGGGGTCGTATATAAAAACGGACAGAAGCTGCTTATGGGCGCGCCCGAATATCTCGTGCCGTCAGATGACGAAAGGCTCTCCTACGTTGAGGAGAGAGCAAAACACGGCAACCGCGTTATCGCCATGACCCTTGACGGCAGGCTCATCGCCTTTATATCCATAGAGGACCATATCAGGGACACCGCCCGCGATACCCTTGCGTTCTTCAGGGACAACGGGGTAGAGGTAAAGGTCATTTCGGGCGATAACCCGCTCACGGTCAGTCTGATAGCGCAGAAGTGCGGCATAGAAAACGCCGGGAGATACATCTCCCTTGCAGACGTGCCTTTGGAGAAAATACCCGAGATAGCCGATAAATACACTATCTTCGCCCGCGTATCACCCGAGCAGAAGGAGGCGCTCGTTCAGGCGCTTCAGGCAAAGGGCAATAAGGTCGCAATGACGGGCGACGGCGTAAACGATATTCTTGCGCTTCGGCGCTCGGATTTTTCAATAACCTTTGCCAAGGCGACGGAAGCCGCAAAGTCCTGCTCGGACGTGGTGCTGCTCGATAACGACTTCAGCCACCTTAAAGAGGTAGTCGGAGAGGGCAGGCTCGTTATCGGCAATATCCAAAAGACGACCGTGCTCTATCTCATGAAGTCTATCGCCATATTCCTCTTTGCCTTCGTGCTAATTCCCTTCGCTAAGGGACACATGTGGTTTTCGATAGAAAATATGTATATGCTCGAGGCTGCCGTGATAGGCACGGGCGGCTTCCTGCTCTCGCTTGAGCCGATAAGAAAGCCTATACTCGGCACGTTTTTGAAAAATATCGTCACACAGTCAGTCTCGGCGGGAGTGCTTACGGCAAGCGCGATCCTGCTGCCGATAATGCTCAACACCGTACCCAAGTTCTACGGCTACGAGCCCTTCGTCAGTGACGATAACGTGCGCGCAATGATGACCCTGCTCACCACTATAGCGGGGCTCGTAGTAGTTTTTTCCATGTGCATACCCTTCAGCAAGTACAGGCTTATCGCTCTCTCGGCGATAATGCTCGTCGTTATCTCTCTCGGACTCATTTTCCCGTCGGGCTATATCGGCGGAATGCCCATGGGCAATGCGCTGTTCGCATACGATTCCGCCGCAGGACAGACCATATTCGATTCGCAGTTCTTCCACGAGCTGTTCCGTCCCATGAACTCGCCCGTGGTGCATTCGGTGCTCTCCGACGTGAACGATTACGTTGTAATGCGAATGTTCCTGTACTGCGCTATCCCGTCCTTTATCCTTATCCGTTTTGCCCTTGAGAATTTCGCGATAAGAGAATACAGGGATCTCAAAAAGAATCGTCTTTTCAGGATAGGCCGCAGGCTCATGCTTGCCTCGGGCTTCGTACTCACGCTTCAGGCCTTTCTTTATCTTGTCGAGTTCATATCGGTAGATCTTTTAGTACAATGGGACAGACTCTCTCTTGAGCTGATACTGTTCACCTCGTTCTCCGCGTTCGATTCGGCAATACATATCGCCATAGGCATAATCGGCTACAAGGTCTGGAAGGATCCCACAAAGACTAACACCAGGGTAGGCTTCTATGCGGGACTTTTCCTGCTGTGCCTTTCTATATTGCCGACGGTATTCTCGGGGGGACTGTTCAGCTTTGAGGACCCGAGGATACTTATAGATACCTTCGTAATATTCGTCATAACCCTCGGCTACGTCGTAGGCTCGATAATAGTCAGGGTCAATTTCAAGCAGGCTATAAAGGACAGAAGAAAAAAAGCCTGAGACAGGGGAAAAAGCTCTGCCCGTCTCTGTCGGCTTTAGGAGGAAAATATTATGTCAGTGGAATTAGTCAACGCACAATGCCCGAACTGCAGCGCTACGCTCAGGGTCGACCCCGTCAGGCAGATGGCCGTATGCGAATACTGCCGCGCCTCGTTTATGACGAGTGAGGCTATAAAAATCTATAACACCTATATACAGAACGTGCAGCATATCAATGCGCAGAACGTATATATAAACAACGGCGGCGAAATAGAAAAGAATCAGATGCTCCATAGCGGAGAGGTCTATCTGCAGCAGTTCAGGGAGTATAAAAAGGCGGAGGAGGCCTACAGGGCTGTCGTCGATAAGTTCCCCGATGAATACAGGGGCTGGCTCGGGCTGGCAAAGAGTATTACCGAGGATCTTAAAAAGGTGGATATTGACGAGGCTCGTTTCAGACAGTATTCCGACTATGCAAACAAAGCGCTCATCGTAGCTCCCCCTCAGGAAAAAGCCTCTCTGCGTTCGCTGCTTGACGGATACGTCTCAGCCCGCGAAGCCTTTTTACGGCAGAAAAAAACAGACCTCAGCTCCATGCAGGGGCAGGGCTCGGCTTTGCAGAACGAGATCAATATTCGACACGACAGAATAAACGGGCTTATGGCGCAGAAGCACGAGCTGCAGATAAAAGTAAACAAATCGAGGGGAAGCGTAAATATTATACTTCTGATCTTTCTCCACATATATTATCTTATCTACCTCGGCATTATCCGTATCAGAAGGGCGGTATACGAAAACAGGCTGCGGGAAGTAAATGAAGCGATACAAAGGGAGCAGGCGGAGCTCAGTCCTATGGAGAGACAGCTTCGTGACCTTAATTCGGAAATATACTCGATCAACAACAGATACGGTATCTGACAGCGATCTCGGGAAAAAAACAGGCTGCCAAAGGCTTTTTTTAGAGCCGCGGCAGCCGTTTCTTAAGGCGCGGACGCCTTTTGGCGGATTATCTCATAAAATAAAAACGGGGAGGATAAAAATGAAACGGACTATAAAACGCATTTCAAGGCTTGCGGCGATATTAGGCACTGCTGCGGCGCTTTTAGTCGGCTCTCTGCCGCAGGCTGCCGCAAAAGGATACGAATACCCGCTGAGTGAATTAGCCGATAACGGTCTGCCCGTGGTGTACGTTACCGTAGGAGCGGGGGACGACAGCGACTATGCTCTTACCGACGTCAATAACAGTCCCGACCACAGCTTCAAGGCGACCGGCACTGTGAGAATAGACGTACCCGACGGCTACAAGGGCGATTACAGCGACGTCGTTCTTGAGGACACGGAGGAACTTCCGCTGGAATATATAAGGGGCAGAGGAAACTTTACCTGGCAGCTCGACAAAAAGCCCTATAAGCTCAAGCTTGAAAAAAAGGCGGAGCTTCTCGGCATGGGCAAAAACAAGCATTGGGCGCTGCTTGCCAACCGCTGTGATTATTCCTTTATCCGCAACAGGATAGTAGGCTATATCAGCGAAAGGCTCGGCTTTGAATATACCCCGAAAATGCTGCCCGTCGATCTCGTTATCAACGGCAAATACGCGGGCAGCTATTATCTCTCCGAAACCGTGCGCATAGGCGGAAACAGGCTCGATATAGACGAGCTTACCCCCGAGGACGAGGAGGAGCCCGAGATAACGGGCAGCTATCTTATGTCGATGTATCCCTTCTTCTTCAGAAAGGAATACGACGAAAGAAACGTCTATACTACCGGCGAGGGTGTAGACGTATGGTTTGAGTCCCCCGAATTCTTCAACCCGCAGGGCGACGCCGAGGGTACTGCCAAGCAGCTTGAATATATCAAGAGCTATATCGATACTCTTGAAGGGGCGATAATGTCCGATAACTTCAAGACCGGGGACGGAACGCCCTATACGGAGCTTATGGATATTAAAACGGCGGCGGATTTCTGGTTGGTGCAGGAATTCGTTGCAAACGATGACGCTATGATCTCGGCAAGCAACTATTTCTATAAAAAGCGCGGCGATAAGCTCTATTGGGGTCCGCTGTGGGATTTCGACTTTTCTATGGGGCTGTCCCTCACCGAGCCCGAGGGCTTTTACCATGCGGGCATGAAATGGCTGGACAGACTGAGAGCGTACGAGCCGAAATATCAGAAGGTCCTGCGCGAGCGCCTGGACGTTCTTGACGGGAGACTCGACGACGTTCTCAAAGAGGGCGGCATTCTTGACAAATACGCCGCAGAGGTAAGGAATTCCGCGCTTGATGACGAAAAATATTGGGGCAGCTCCGATATGCTTTACCGCGACAGAGAAGCCTTTGATAAAGAGGTAGAGGATATAAGGGATTGGCTGACAAAAAGGCGGGCGTGGGTCAACGAGCATATCGATACCGACCTTTACAACGTCTATTCAACGCTCTATTTCAAGGTGGACGATGAGATAGTATACGTAAGAAGAGTCGCGACGGGATCAAGCCTGAGGATAATCCCCGAAGCCCCCGAGATAGAGGGAAAGCATTTCATCGCATGGGTGGACAAGAACTTCAAGTTCTACATGAGCAGCCCGACGGTCTATGAGGACGCCGTGCTTCTGCCGTATTACGAAGGGGATTTTCACCGCGAGGAGGAATTCGGGCTTCCCGAGGATTTCGACCCGTCTCAGTTCAGTGAGCTTCATGAGCCAACCCCCGACCCCGAGCCCGAGCCTGAGCCTGAGCCCGTACCCGAGCCTGAGCCCGTACCCGAGCCCGAGCCTGAGCCCGAGCCTGAGCCCGTACCCGAGCCTGTACCCGTACCTGAGCCTGAGCCCGTACCCGAGCCTGAGCCCGTTCCCGAGCCTGTACCCGAGCCAGAGCCTGAGCCCGTACCCGAGCCTGAGCCCGTACCTGAGCCTGAGCCCGTACCCGAGCCTGTACCCGTACCTGAGCCTGAGCCCGTTCCGTCCGAACACAGCCCGAATACGGGCGGCGGCAGCGGAGCGCCCGCGCTTGCGCTGACCGCAGCGATCTCGCTTATCGCCGCAGTATCGGCAATAAAACGCAGAAAAACCGAATAAATATGCATAAGAAAAGAGCGTCACACCACTGAGGTGCGGCGCTCTTGTTTACGTGTGTCGGGCATGAAACCGATCTCACAGGTGAAAGACCCGTTTTCAGAACTTGATAACTTAAAAGTATTGACATTCTGATAACTTTTAAGTATAATAATTTTAGAGGTGATCGCTATTTTTGAAGTAATATTTTATGAGGACGAAAAAGGTAATAATCCTGTGCTGAATTTTATGTCGGAATTAAAAAATTCTAATGGCAAGGACAGCAGAGTTCGTTTGAAAAAAATTCAGGATTATATCAATATCCTGCAAGCCTACGGCAATACTGCAGGCGCACCGGTAATGAAACATCTTGACGGTGAAATATGGGAGTTAAGACCATTGCGGGATAGAGTGCTGTTCGCAGGAGTTATTGGCGGAAGATACGTGCTTTTACATCAATTCGTCAAGAAAACACAAAAAACACCGAAAAGAGAGATAGAACAAGCAAAGCGTGAATTTGAGGATTTTAAGAGAAGGAGTGGTTTTTATGAGTAACACGTTCAAAACGTGGGATGAGGTACAAAAAGATCTTTTTACACCTGAAGAAATTGCAGAAAGCAATCTGAGAGTTGCTTTAGTCGGAGAGATCATCAAAGCCCGCAAGGAAAAAGGACTTTCCCAAAGAGAGCTTGAACAGTTGAGCGGGGTAAAACAGCCGATCATTGCAAGAATGGAAAACGGAACCTCCGTTCCTAATCTCAGCACTATACTGAAGCTGCTTGCACCGCTTGGGAAAACACTTGCCGTTGTCCCGCTTGAAAACGTTTGATCCTTATCAAGGGCTGCCGCAGGGCAGTCCTTTTTTATGTAGTGCATGAAACCGATCTCACAGGTGAAAGACCTGTCAAGGATAGTTACCGCCGGATGCAGCGAAACGCAGGCTGAATGCGGTAATGCAAACAGGTGAGCAGGCGGTGCGGCAAACTGTCAGACGAAGCTCTGCACAAGCTTGCAAGCTCAGGGCTTGGATCATACAGAAGGTTTTGGAAAAGGAAAACAAGAAAGAGGGCAGACCTGACTTGGTCGACCCTCTGAATTACTATCTCAGTAGTTTGCAGTAACATCTGTATTCATGCAGCGCCGTATACGAGACCCGTACGTACGGTGCAACGGGAGGTTGAGGGACAAGGTGTTCCTCAGTCTGCACTGTTGCTGCCGTTAATTCAGACTGAGATACGCGAAGTATTCGGATCTGTTTTCATTGCTGTAGGTCTTGCCGTTGGAATGGATCGTGATAGAGACCGGATAATCCTGTCCGCATACCTTGAGCGTGAGATCCTTTATCCAATAGTAATAATCTCTTTCACGCACAAGATAATCCTCGGGCTCCTCCTCGGTCTTGTCGGTGTGCCTGCTGTGGTCATCTGCCGTCAGCTTGTACATGGCGTCTGCCTGCTTCTTTGCAAGCTCAAAATTCTCTATTACCTTATCCATTCCCGAATGTTCGGTGCTTACAAAGGTGGTGGGCAGAGTGAGCGAGAATCCGTGAACGGTAATGCTCTTGTCGGGATTCCTTGTAAAGAATCCGTTTATGTTGAACATTCTGTCGCCGTTGTTGAGCTGCTCGGTCATATTTCCCTGCGCTCCGCCGTCATAAATGCTCACCGAGGTGTCGCCCGAAATACGGCGTCCCGATACCTCAAAAAACATTCCCTTTGAGCCGTCGCTGAAGTTTATAGCGGTGAGACTTGACCTTTCTACGTTCGTGCTCTTATAGGGGTCTGCGCTGCCGCCGTAGGAGAGAGCCTTGTCAAGGAAGGTCTCGGGCTTGCTGTAGTCCGTATTGCCGAGGTCTGTTTCAAGCATCTCCGAGATCGGTATATCCATTGTCATGGGCTTATAGCCGTTGGAATAGAAAACCTCGTCATATTTCCACCTGTAATGAACGGAAAGCGTTACCGAGTAGGTGTATTCGTCGTTGGTGGCGTCTCTTTCAAGCTTGTAATTCCCTATTTCCTTCGACATATTGTCAAAGGTCGCCGAGGTGCCGTTTTTTGACGGCTGATATACGAGGTACTCGGCTATGCTCTCGCCGAAAACGCTCTTCGCAAGCTCAAAAATATCGTCCTGCGTGAAGCTGCGGTCCCTTATCGTCAGCTCATAAAGCTCGGGCTTGTCGTTCAGGCTGTAGGTCTGCATGGTGAACCAGACGTTCTTTATCGGCTGGATCTGATCGGTGCCGGTCTTGCTCTCGTTGTATTTTAGATTCTCCGACTCGGCATCTACAAACTGCATACCTGCAAATCTCGTGTCCGCCTTGAGAAGCTCCTTCGTCTTCTCAAAGTCGAAAGCTTCATAAGGAGTCGCCGTTTTGAAGTTGTCCTTGTAAAGCTCGCTGTCGGTGCGCTTTGTAAAGGCTTCGGTCGGCATAGAAGGCTCCGCAACCTCTCTGAAGCTCCAGCCCGCCATAGTGTCCGTCGAGGACTCCTGACTGCTTTCGGCAGGGCTTTCGGCACTGCTTTCGGAGCTGCTTTCCGAGGGACTGTTTTCAGCGCTGTTCTGCGTATCCGACACGGCGGTGTCCGACCCGAAAAGTCCCGAGCCTTCCGATGAGGCTTCTCCGCCCTGAGATGAGCAGGCGGCGGTCATGAGCAGAGCCGTAACGCAAAGCGCGGCCCCAAGTCTTTTTGATATTTTCATTGCAACGTCCTCCTTGTTTTTACTTTTTATCTGCGGCGCCGGTGCAGGCGCCCTGTAATATATAATCTATCACTTCGTAAGGGCTGCTGTAAAGACGGTATTATGCTTTTTGTGTTTTTCTTACAAAAACCCTTTTTATCGTAAAAGCTCATTAAAAATGACTGAAAAACAAAGATTTTGTTTTTTTATACATAAATTTATAACAGAGATATTGCAACTTTTACGAAAATAGTATAAAATATAGCAGAATAATATTTATTATTGCCGTATTATGCGGCATATTTATGAGACGGGGCAGAGCCCTGCCTTCAAAGGAGCTGACAAAATGTTTGAAACGGAATTCAGATTCACCCTTCCGAAGGGATACCTTGACATCAACGGAAACCTTCACCGTGAAGGCGTGATGAGACTCGCAAACGCAGGAGACGAGATAATCCCCCTCAGAGACCCGAGGGTACAGCAGAACCCCGGCTATCTGTCGATAATCATACTATCAAGGGTGATCAAAAGCCTCGGCACTCTCCCCGCGGTAGACACAAGAGTAATAGAGGGACTTTTTACGATAGACCTTGCCTATCTTCAGGATATGTACTCAAGGATAAACACCATGGATATGCCGGTGTATAGATCGGTATGCCCCCACTGCGGGCAGAAATTAGAGATACCCGTAAATTTTCTCGAAGCCGGAATATAGCAGTATATCCGGCTGACAGGATCTACGAGGAGGCCGCCTTTATCGGCTATTATCTGCATTGGTCTCATGACGAGATAGCTTCTCTCAGCCACCGTGAACGACAGCGCTGGTGCAAGGAGATATCAAGAATAAACGGCAGGCTCAATAACGAGCCCGAAAATATATTCAAGCTCTGATAAGAGCATCAAGGGACGGTGTAAATCATGTCTTCCGCCAAGGACCTCATACCCGGCTATTCCTTTGAAGTGACGCTTGACGGCATAAGCTTCAGCTTTTCAAAGGTCTCCAATATTTCGGGCTCTATAGATATCGATACAATTATCGACGGGGGCAAAAACGACGCCCCCGTGATACTGCGTACACCGAAAAGAAGCCCCGATATGCTGCTGCTTGAAAGGGGTCTTTATACCTCCTTCAACGATACGATATTTTCGCTTTTCAAGGAGGGTACTCAGATAGCGACTATCAGCATAAACGTTCTCAGAAACGGCAGTATCGTACGAATGTTCTATATTAGCAGCGGCGTTGTGGTCGCAAGACAATTCAGCCCGCTCGACGCCCTCAGCAGCTCGGTCTTTACGGTAACTCTTCAGATAGCGCATACGGGCATTACAGAGATTGCTCTTCCGTTCAGCCTATAGAAACATATCACTAACAGGGAGTACGAAACAAAATGAAGCCTGCCGTCCTTAAAAACATCGCAACAGCCCTGCCGATGAAGCAGACGACTTCACCGGCGGGCTTTGCCGCGCTTGCGGGAGCCTGCCGTTTTGCAGGCAGCGTGACCGAAAGGAACAGCATTTTCCCGACAGACGACGCGCAGGCGGACACCGCCACCGTTCTGAGCGATATTATTGAGTTTCTGCGGAAAGCCGAACGCCGCCGCGAAGAGTCGACGGACATTATCAGGCTCATGGTGCTTCAAAGCCTTATTAAAACGGAACGCCTTTTCGCTCCCGCGCTCTGTCTTGAAGCGACGGAAAACGAGCTTGAGCTAAGGCTCATGAAGCTGCGCAGAACGGACGGCGGCGCATGGGCTCAGCTTCAGATATTAAGACGCTTCATACACGACAAGGGCGATCTCGACGCCTTTATAAGATACACGGGCGAAGGGAACGGCGGCTTTGCCGGGCGTATCCTTCAGGTCGATATTCTTTCTCTGCTGACTGCTGCGGGAGTTTCTGCGGACCTTGCGGATACGAGGTCCATGCTCCTTTCGGATACCATGTCCATAGCCGAGGACGACGGCGCTTCGTCGGCGCAGCCATCAGCCGATGCAGAGCTTACCGCAGACAGCGACAGCCTATCCTACCGAACAGCCGACAGCCTTATCCATAAAGAAGAACAGCCCATATCGGAAGCCGCCCCCGCAGGACAAATCCCGACACCGCAGACCACACAGGGAACGGCAACAGCTCCGCAGGGAGCGCCCGCAGAGCCGCATTCTTCCGACAGCGCAACACCGCAGACAAGCGGCACGGCAACATCACCCCAAACGGTCGAAAAGCCTGTTCCGCCTACAACATCAATAACCCCCAACGGGGAAAGCCTATCCTACAAAACAGGCGACAGCCTTATCCATAAAGAAGAACAGCCCACATCGGAAACCGCAGGAAACGGTACCGCCGCCTCGTCGGCACGTCAGGAGGTCAGACTTTTCCTTAACAGCTTTGCCTCCTCGGGCGCGCGGTATTTTGCGGATCTTTCAGCCCAAAACGACAGCGGGGCGCGCAGACTGTCAAGGGTCGTGAACAGTACCATAAACGGGCTTTCGGGCTCGCAGGGCGGCTCCGTGCTGCTTCGTGCGCTCAGGGTGCTTAACGGGACTCGGTCCTCACACGACAGGCAGTACGATGCCGACAGTCTTGTCCTCAGAGATACGGGCGCGGCGGACGGTCTGCATAACGATATAGAAAAGCTCTCCGAAAACGATAAAACCGAGCTTCTACGTCAAACGGTCTCGGGACTCCGCAGGCTTTATCAGGGTATAGGAACCGATACCGAGCCTTTTTATGAGCAGAGACTGTTCAGGCTCATAGACGAGCGCGGCGCTTCTGCGGTCCGCAGCGTAAACGGCAGCGAGCTCTCCTCCGAGCTTCTTCGCTATTACGGCGTTTCGCAGTACGGAACTGTAGGACTTCTTACAGGCGGCGCAAAAAAAGCGGACAGGCTTCGCACGGAGCCGTCAGGCA
>CACWNZ010000015.1 GCA_902762335.1 uncultured Ruminococcus sp.
GAATAGGTATATATTGCATGACCGAAGCCGTATATCAGTCCGCTGCCGTCGCCCTTTTCCTTTCTGACTATAGCCGCCAAATGGTCGTAGATCTGCTTCTCGTCGGTCCAGTCCTTTACATCGGACTTGAGTTCCTGCATCATTTTGCGCACACGAAGGTTGGCGCCGCCGTGGCGGGGACCCTTGAGCGAGCCTATTGCCGCCGAGACCGTAGCATAGGTGTCGGTGCCTGAGGACGAGAGAACTCTTGCGGCAAAGGTGGAGTTATTGCCGCCGCCGTGCTCCGCGTGGAGTATCATGCAAAGGTCGAGCAGCTTTGCCTCCGTATCGGTAAACTGCATATCGGATCTCAGCGCGCGGAGTATGGATTCGCTCGTTGAGAGCCGCAGGTCTACGGGGTGAAAGAACATACTTTCTCTGTCGAAGGCTCTTTTCTTTACCTGATATGCGTAGGTCATGATCGTCGGCAGGCAGGCGAGAAGGGTTATCGACTGTCTCATAATGTTCTCGAGAGAGGTGTTGTCGGGGTCGTCGTCAAAGGAATACAGCGCAAGCACGGACCTGCCGAGCTTGTTCATTATATCCTTGGAGGGCGATTTCATTATCATATCCTCAACAAAGCCGTCGGGCAGTTCGCGAAGTCTGCCGAGGGTATCCTTGAATCTCTCAAGCTGGCTCTCTGTGGGCAGAGAGCCGAAAAGCAGCAGCCACGATACCTCCTCATAGCCGAAGCGGTTTTCCTTAATGCAGGCGTTTATAATATCGCGCACGTTGATGCCCCTGTAGGTGAGCTTGCCCTCATCGGGTACCTTGATGCCGTCGTCCATCATAAAGCCGTGTACGTTGCAGATATTGGTAAGACCCGCCATTACTCCCGTGCCGTCGGGGTTGCGAAGTCCTCTTTTCACTCCGTAGGTCTGATAGTCGGAGGGGTCAAAGCCGTTATGGCGGCGGTACTCATCGCAGAGATATTTCAGATGATCGTTTAAAACTTCCTGATCCTTTATCATTC
The DNA here is from genome assembly GCA_902762335.1 of uncultured Ruminococcus sp. GTDB lineage: Bacteria > Bacillota > Clostridia > Oscillospirales > Acutalibacteraceae > UBA1213. The sequence goes on from CACWNZ010000015.1 coordinate 1,013, forward strand.
GGTTATTCCCCATTTCCTTGATCCGTTAAAAGGGTCGATTAAATAGTCACACTATATTTTACAACTATTCCCGCTCTATGTCAAGAATTTTACTCTGTTAAAATGGGAATGAACGGATATATCCCTGCCGCCCGGATACCGTCGTGTATGCTGACAGCAGAACACAGGACTCGGAAAGCCGTATATAATAAATACAGAGCTTTTGCATATCGCTTTATAAAGAGGACTTTATATGGCGGCAGAAACTGTGCATTGTCTTAACTGCGGATCGGTAAGCTGAGCTGATGAAACGGGAAAGACAAAATAGAACGATAGTGAAGGCTCCGGGAAAAGACCTGCGGCAATAACTGAAGGAGGTTGAGAGCAGAGCGGAAACGAGCTGAAAAAAGAGAGTAATAATTACATTAAAACGGGAGGTATTACTATGACGAACACAGAAAGAGCGCTTTTGAAAAAGCTTGCAGACGGTGATCTTGACGGCTGCGTAGGTGATGAATTCGTAACAGGGGATCATCAAAACGTATACTGCGGCAAGTACATAAAAAACGGTATCCCTTGCTCGTACCGTGAGGGTGAAGGAAGAAGGCACTTTGATGGGAGAGAAAATGTATATATACCCGGAAAACGCAGTATCAAAAAATTTGAGACGGATGAAGAGAAGCTCCTCTTTCTTCAGAACTACGGCTTTCTTATTGATGACGATGAAGTAAGGACATACAGCAGTGCGTTCAAGTACAGGTTTTCGGGCAGCGGAAGGGGTGAAAAACGTTGAAGGAACTAATAGCCAAAACAGACAGACAGCTCGGAACGGCTCTGAAAATACTCTATAACTCAAAAACGCCTTATACGGTCAGCGTGGCGGAAAACGAAAAGGGAAAAATAGAGTTCAGGATCGCCGTTGATGCCGATGAGGAAAAATTCAGTAAAATAAAGTCGCAGTACGATGTTATCTTTTCATGAAAAAAGTGCTGCCGCAGAAAGCGTTGTAAACGCCCGTGCGGCAGCACTGTCATTATTTATCTGTAAGGTCAAACTGCTCTATGAGCTTAAGGCTCTTTTCTATAACGCTGTCGATACAGCCGTATATATCGTCGGGGTCTATTACTGTGGAGCAGATAAGCTCCTGCTTTCCGAAGCGGAATTTCAGTCCCGAGCTGAGGAGACTTTCCTCAAGCTTGTCCTCAGGCATAAAGGAGTGCGCATCGTTGACTAACAGACAGAAAAAAACGTCATCCATGTAGTATAAGAGCTGATAGCGTATTTTCTTTTGAGAGCCCGTGTAAAAGATTATATTCGAGGGAGAGTATATTTTCATTGTGATTCCGGTGCTGTCGAGCCACGCCTTGTAGTTTGCGGGAATATCACCGGAATAAGCCTTTTCAAGACGGTTGAAGATAAGCTTTGTAAGAAGGGTATCTGCCCTGTCGGGAGCCTTGCTTTTTTCCTCAAGCCTGGTTTTGGCTTCATATTTTTCTATGAGCAGTTCGTTGAACAGAGCACTTGCGTTTGTGAGCTCGTTGGCGTTGTAGCCCTTTTTGCACTTCTGAAGTATCAGGTCAAGGACAGCAATGCTCACCTTTTCGGGTATTACCCAATGCGGCACTCTGTACGGGGTATTGTGGACCCAGGTTATAAGATTGCCGTGCTGGGAAATGCCGTATGCCGGCTCAATATCCTTGTCCTTCGTATATTCACAGAGCTGATGTCTGTAATCCTGCTCCGAGCAGAGATTGGTAACGACAAGGAAAAATGAGGTCTTGTTATCGAGAACGATGCCGTTTCTGCCGAATTTTTCGTTTTCGTCACTGAGATCTATGCCCCAGCGCTTAAAGCTGCTCATAGCAGCCGTGCTCGTCCAATTTTTCGGGTAAAACTGCGGATTTATAGCTATAACGGAGCTGTGGTCTATCCTGTTGCCCGCATAGAGCGCCGCATAGCCGCCGCCCGAGCTGCCTATGATTGTAACATTTTCGGCGGGTATCCTGAGCTGTGCGGCAATATTTTTTATCAGGTCTATCAGCAGCGCAAGATAGGACTTGTCCTTTGTCCCGTAGTACCACATAACGTGAGAAAGACCCTTGTGAAAGTAATACATGGGGTCGTCTATGCACATCAGATGTCCCTTCAGACAACTCTTGTATTTCCACCTCATGAACGAGGGGTATCTTCTTGTTGTAGTGCCTCCTGCGGAAAGCATTATGTACAGCCTGTCGGTGCTGTCGGGAAAATAGAGACATTCAAAGGGCACGTCATCGACGGATACCGTGTAGCGGCTGTGATCGGGCGTAATAACGAACGAATCTAAATTTGTCCTGAGCGGCTCCTCGGTCATCCATTCCTGAGGAAGCTCGTTTCTCATCCTGTCAAATTCGGCTGCTGCGGCTTCGGCGGACGTATCCTCCACAAGCTGCGGGAAATCATACAGATCCATATTATCCTCCAATCAGACAGGGGCATATCATTTGCCCTGCATTTTCTTCAGCTCAACGCGGATAAGCTCCTCGCTGCTCAGCAGGTCAGGCATTCTGGTCATGGTAAGCTCCTTTTTGGCGGTATCAAAGGCAACACTGTCAACTACCCGCTGTGTGGCGTTGTCGTATACAACAACGTTCAGACCTCTCAGATCAAGTGCATAGTCGGTGCCGTTTATTATCACCTGAGCAGAGTTGCCCACAGCGGTAGGCTTGCTGCTGACGTGGAAATGGGCGAAATCTATATCGTCAATATATTCTACACATTCGTTCTTGCCGCCCTTTTCGTCAAATAAGGTTATGCCGCCCTTTACAATGCCGACGTAGCCTGACCAGAGCTGTCTTGCAAGGTCTTCTCCAAGTCCCAGGGTAAAGAAAAGCTTTTGCAGAACCGTCCCGAAATACGAGCCGACAGTGCCTTTTACAGCAACGCATACGACACAGTTCTCGAGAGATCTCAGCTGTCTGAAATAGTCGATCATCTTGTCTGTCGAGCAGAGCTTGATGATGTCATTGCTGAGTGTGTTCTTTACGTCAGAGCGCAATGAGCGGTAGTAGGTCTTTTTTATGGTCTCGAGTGTTCGGAGTCTCTGCACCTCATAGTAGTCTGCTTTTTCGGGGAAAACTATTGCGCAGATCTGGTGGAAGAGGTAGCGGTAAACGTCATCGGTATAATGACAGGGATAAACTCCGAAGGTATGTGTAAGGCTGCACGGCGCTATCTGCATGGGGGGCAAATTTATCATATTGCAGCCGAGCTTGTCTTTGAGATATTTGTTGAGGATATTAAGGTGCTGCATATATACGGGCCAGGATGTCCTTGTCTCTTTAAGGTAGCCGTTGTCGTTGTTCCTGTCCTCATAAAGGAGAAGATCCTGCGGTATGTCGTTTACAACTATTATCTTCTCGGGCGCCCAATGCTCCAAAAGCTTCTCTGCAAGCGTATCTATTGCCGCATAAAGCTCTTCTGTGGAAATGTCCTTGGCATTGCGAAGTGTAAAGCCTCTTTCCTTGAGAGCGAGCAGACCGTCGGTTATCTGCTGGTGATTCTCAAAGAACGATACCCTCTGTCCGCCCTTTTCAAGGAAGTCGAATCTTATGTCCATAAGGTCTACGAGCACCCATTCGCTCCTGTTTGCCAAAAGAAACTCAAAGGAATTGCTGTTGATGTCCATAATGGCGTTGCGCTTGTTGAAGCCGGTGCTGTAGTTCTGTATTATCTCTATGACGTCTTCGCAGTTATCCAGCGGCTCGGAGAACATGGTCATCGGAGAGATGTGTCCGACGTTGCCCTTCATTTTGAAAAGGTCGTCATGGTTGGCTATCCTGATAATATCCCTTGTAACGCAGGAGCCGAGTGTGCTGATCTCTACCATTATTTTTCCTCCCTGTGATCTGTCGGCGCTGCTGCCAGCGCGTTGTCATTCAAACAAAGAAAAAGAATAAATAATAATGCGCAGGCGCCGCAGGACGGCTCCGTTTCCTTTATTATTTATTCTCTGCTAAAATATGCGCCCCGACACTCAAGTATCGGGGCGCTTACGGAAGCGGTGGGATTCGAACCCACGAGCCCTTGCGGGCTACCTGATTTCGAGTCAGGCCCGTTATGACCACTTCGATACGCTTCCATGCTGCACGATTCGGAAAAGACCTGCAACAATGATATTTTAACCGTTCCGCGCCGAAATGTCAATAGCAGAAAGAAAAAATAAATAATAAAGAATTAAGTTATTGAAGAAGGACAGCTTCATTCCCGTGAGAAAGCCGCAAGAGTACGATGTATCGGGTACGCTGTTCAGCAGGCACGGAAAGTATGATAGAATGAAGAAATAGAAGTTCATGAAAAACCGGCTGGAAAGCAGCCCTACGGGCTGCGGCGGCGGAAACAGCACCATGTGCCGCAAGGCACCCGTGCCGGATGCCGCGGGCATGAAGTATGATACCACAAGAAAGCCGCGCCGCGAAATAGGCACCGGCGGCTCGCCGGCGCGAAATAGGCACCGGCAGCTTGCCGGCGCGAAATAGGCACCGGCGGCTCGCCGCCGCAGGTTGATTTTTTCGGGATTATATTGTAGAATAGCTATGTAAGAATTATTGCGGAGGTCGGATATGAAATTTTCTGAGATGAAATATACGCGTCCTGAGATAGATGAGATAAGGAGCGCGGCGAATGAGATAAAGAAAGCTTTTGAGAATGCGGAAAGCGTTGAAGCGGCGGACGGCGCGCTGAGAGAATGGGATAAGCTCATGGCGCATACCGATACTATGATGAGCCTCGCTTACGTGAGGAATACGCTGGATACACAGGACGAATTCTATGAGAATGAGGTCGGATATATAGACGAGATATCGCCGCTGTTCACGGAGATACAGCAGAGCTTTGCGGAGCTGCTCGTGAAAAGCCGCTTCAGAGCGGAGCTTGAGCAGAAATACGGCAGACTGCTGTTCCTCAACAGCGAGATATTCCTAAGGGCGTTCTCAAAGGAGATAATACCCGAGACACAGCAGACGAACAAGCTTGAAACGGCGTATCAGAAGCTTATCGCTTCGGCGCAGATAGAGCTTGACGGAAAGAAATACACGATACCGCAGTTATCTCCCTTCAAGCAGTCGGCGGACGACGGGCTCAGGCACAGGGCGTGGCTGGCGGAAGCGGGCTTCTACAGCGAAAACGGCGATAAGTTAGATGAGATATTCGACAGCCTCGTTAAGCTGCGCGACGAAAAGGGCAGGAAGCTCGGCTTTGATAATTTCGTAAGGCTCGGCTATCTTCAGATGAACAGGAACTGCTATACCCCGGGTGACGTGGATAGGTTCAGACAGGCCGTTGTAAAATATATCGTTCCCGTTGCGGACAGGCTCTACAGAGAGCAGGCGGCGCGCACGGGACTTGAATATCCGCTCACCTTTGCGGATGCCGCCCTGCATTTCCGCGACGGCAACCCGAAGCCTCAGGGTACGGCTGAGGATATACTCGAAACGGGCAGAAGGCTGTATCATTCGCTTTCAAAGGAAACTGCGGAGTTCATAGACGAAATGACCGAAAACGAGCTTATGGACGTGCTCAGCAGAAAGGGCAAGGCGAGCGGCGGCTACTGCACGCAGATAGCCGACTATAAAGTACCGTTTATCTTCGCAAATTTCAACGGCACGGCTGACGACGTGGAGGTCATCACCCACGAGGCGGGACACGCCTTTGCGTTCTGGTGCGCAAGGGATATTTTCCCGTCGGAGTATCAGAGCCCGACCCTTGAGGCGTGCGAGATACACTCCATGACCATGGAATTCTTCGGCTGGAGAATGAGTGACGAGTTCTTCGGAGACGATGCGGCAAAGTTCAGATATAACCACCTGTTCGGCGCGATAACCTTTATCCCCTACGGCTGTATGGTGGATCATTTTCAGCATATCATTTATGAAAAGCCGCAGCTTTCTCCGTCCGAGCGCCACGAGGTATGGAAAGAGCTCACGGGTAAATATATGCCCTGGGTGAAGCTTGACGGGTCGCCGTTCTACGGCGAGGGCAGGGGCTGGCAGAGGCAGCTTCATATCTACGAAAACCCCTTCTATTATATAGACTACTGCCTTGCGCAGACCGTCGCCCTTGAATTCAGGGCGATAATGCAGACCGATCCCGACAGGGCGTGGGAGCAGTATATGAAGCTGGTACGAAAGGCAGGCACACAGACCTTCGACGAGCTTATAGAAACGGCGGGTCTGCGCTCACCCTTTGATGAGGAAACGCTTGCAGAGATAGCCCGAAGCACTGTGGAATGGCTCGATGCCAACGGGATATGAAAGGGAAGGATCGCTATGAAAACAGCGGCAGTATATTTTTCAAAGCACCACGGGAACACGAAAAGGCTGATAGAAGCCATAGCTCAGAATTACCCTGTTGATACGATAAATATTGCGGAACAGCCCGAGGCGGAGCTTGAAGGATACGAGCTTATCGGCATAGCCTCGGGGATATATGCGGGCAGCTTTGCAAAGCAGATGATAAAGTACGTAAAAAATCATCTGCCGCCCGGGAGCAGGGTGTTTCTGATAAGCACGAGCGCCGGTCCCAAGCCGAATTACGAAAGGACGATAAGAAAAGCCCTTGCAGAGAAGGAATGTACCGTTGTCGGCAGCTATATGTGTCTCGGATTCAATACCTTCGGACCGACAAAGCTGTTCGGCGGCACTGCAAAGGGACACCCGACAGACGAGGAGATAAGCGGCGCAGTGAGCTTCTATGAAGGACTAAGAGCCGAATGAGTCTGCGGTACGAAATGAGGTAAAGCCATGCAGAAGGATTTTGTAAGATTTGAAAACGTGTATAAGCGCTACAAAATGGGCGAGGTCACCATAACCGCAGCAGACGGCGTCACCTTCTCTATAGATGAGGGAGAGTTCGCCGTCGTAGTAGGGCTTTCGGGTGCGGGCAAGACCACCGTGCTCAATATCCTCGGCGGCATAGACAGCTGCGACGAGGGAAAGATAATCGTCGGGGGCAGAGATATAAGCCGTCTGGGCAAGCACGACCTTGCATCATACAGAAGATACGACATAGGCTTCGTTTTTCAGTTCTATAATCTTGTGCCTAATCTTACGGCAAAGGAGAACGTGGAGCTTGCAACACAGATCTGCCGCGACCACCTTGATGCGGAGTCGGTGCTCGAAAGCGTGGGGCTCGGCGACAGAAAAAACAACTTTCCTTCACAGCTCTCGGGCGGCGAGCAGCAGAGGGTGTCCATTGCGAGGGCGCTTGCCAAAAAGCCCAAGCTCCTTTTGTGTGACGAGCCTACGGGCGCTCTCGACTACAACACGGGCAAGAGCATACTTAAGCTTTTGCAGACAAAGTGCCGCGAGGACGGCATGACGGTCGTGCTGATAACGCACAACTCGGCAATAACCCCTATGGCAAACCGTGTGATAAGAATGAGGAGCGGCAGGGTAGAGAGCAACAAGGTCAATCCTGCGCCCATGCCGATAGAACAGATAGAATGGTGATTTAAGATCATAAGACCTCTTACGGAAGGGGGGAACGGACAGCATTGAAAAATCGGGAAAAAAAGAGCCATGCTCTCAGAAAGAACACTCTGAGGGAAATATTCAGAACAAAATCGAGATTTATTGCGATATTTGCGATAATAGGCATAAGCGTAGGCTTCTTTTCGGGACTGAAATCATCGGGCATAAGTATGCTTGCGACCTCTCTTAAATATTTTTCGGACAGCCACCTCATGGATATAAGTCTTCTTTCAACGGTGGGCTTTGACGATGAGGATATAGACGAGATAAAAAAGCTTGACTTCGTCGATGAGGTAATGCCTGCTTACGCGGCGGATCTTATAATCAGCCGTGACGAGATAGACAGCGTAGTAAAGGTGTATTCCGTTCCTCAGAAGACCAAGACCAACAGACACCCGATAAACGAGCCGATACTGAAGGAGGGCAGACTGCCGAGGGGCGAGGGAGAATGCGCTATAGAGAGCTATTTTCTCGGTATGTCGGGCTATAAGCTCGGCGATACTATTACGTTCAACCCGTCTGTAGAGGGCAGGGCGGCAACGGAAATAGTAAAAAGCCTTGATTTCAAAATAGTAGGCATAGTTGACAGTCCTCTGTATCTTACTTACTTAAGGGGCAATACGACCATAGGCGACGGTACCGTGGCGTTCTATATGTTGATACCGCCCGAGCAGTTCGCAACGGAGAGATATACAGCCGTTTACGTCCGCACCAATGCGTCTGACGGCAGGGTCTACGAGTTTGGCGACGAATACAGGGATCTCGTGGACGAGCAGAAAAAGGAGATAGAAAAGCTCTCGCTCAGATGCGTAGACCGCTTTGAAGCTACCACCCTTGCGGACGCTCAGAAAAAGCTGAACGATGCAAGAACGGAATACGAGGAGAAAAAGACCGAGGCTCTTGACGAGATAAGCAAGGGCGAGAAAAAGCTGCTTGACGGCGCAAGAGAGTTCTACGAGCAGACGGGAGACGCGCAGAAAAAGATAGACGATGCCGAAAAGGAGCTTGCCGACGGAAAGGAAAAGCTTGAAAAGGGTCAGCAGGACTACAAAACGGGCATAGAAGAGGCAAAGAAAAAGCTTACCGACGCGCAGACACAGTATGACGAGGGACTTGCAAAATACAACGCCGCAAAGCTTGAGTACGACACACAGATAGACGAGGCGGAGAAAAAGCTGCAGTCCGCGCAGAACGAGTTTGATATACAGTATCAGATATTCTATTCCTCTACAAAGCCGCAGGCGGAAACTAAGCTCACACTGCTCAAGGAGGCAACGGATCTCCTCATGGAACTGCTGCAAAAGGCGGAGGATAAGCTTGAGGAGCTGAAACAGAGCGAGATACTCGGCAAGGGCGTAAAGCAGGAGATAGAAGATCAGGAAAAGAAGATCAATGAATATAAAAAGAAAATAAGTGAATATCAGAGGCAGTACGAGGAGGGAAAGCAGAAGCTTGCCGAAGGCGAGCAGCAGATAGCCGATGCAAAGGCTCAGCTTGATGCCGCAAATGCCGAGCTTATGTCAAAAAAGGCGGAGGGTGCCGTAAAGCTCAACGAGGCGAAAACTCAGCTCGATTCGGCGGAGGGGCAGCTTGCCAACGGAAGGCTCGAATACGAAACGGCTCTCACCACGGGAATGATGGAGCTTCAGGCGGCGCAGACACAGTTGACGGAGGGCGAAAGAAAGCTTGACGAGGGCAAAAAGGAGCTTGCCGCAAAAAGCGCCGAGGCTCTTGCAAAGCTGAAGCAGGGCAGAGAGGAGCTTATAAAGGGAAAATATCAGGCTCACGTTCAGCTTGACGATGCCGAAAAGAAGCTTGACGATGCCGAGGGGCAGCTTTCGTCCCTTGAAAACGCAAAGTGGTACGTCAACGGGCGCGACTACAACCCCGGTTATTCGGGTCTTGCCGAGGACGCCGACAGAGTCGACAGCGTTTCAAAGGTATTCCCCGTGTTTTTCCTGCTGATAGCGGGTCTTGTGTGCTTTACCACGATGACGAGAATGGTCGAGGAGCACCGCACCGAGACGGGTACGCTTAAGGCGCTGGGCTATTCCAACACCGCCATTGCCATGAAATACATTATATATTCGGGCGCGGCGGCTCTTTTGGGCAGCATAGTCGGCGGCATAGCCGGACTTTTTACCCTGCCGTTCATTATAGTGGATACCTACGGCATAATGTACAGTCTGCCCGCAACGGTGCTCAACATAAATTGGATGAGCTATCTGCTCTCGTCGGTCACGGGAATAGTCTGTATATGTCTTGTTTCACTTTTTGCGTGCTTCAGGGATCTCAGACAGACTCCTGCAAATCTTATGCGCCCCAAAGCTCCCAAGCCCGGCAAAAGGATACTGCTTGAGTATATAAAGCCTTTGTGGAACGGTCTGAGCTTTACCTCTAAGGTGACGGCAAGAAACCTGTTCAGATACAAGGCAAGATTCTTTATGACAGTCATCGGCGTGGCGGGCTGTACGGCGCTTATGGTGGCCGCCCTCGGTCTTAAGGATTCCACCACCGATATAGCCGACAAGCAGTTCAACAAGCTCACCATGTACGACCAGATATATGCTCTCTCCGAGGCGGGAACGTCAAAGGAAAACGAATACCTGATGTCACAGTTCCACGCGGACGAGGATTTCAAGAGCACACTGCTTGCCAATATGTCATGGGGAACTATCTCGGATAAGGCATCGGGCAAGTCGCTCTCTATAAGATTCACCATCGGTGAGGAGCAGAAGGAATTTGAAAAGATGTTTATCCTCAGGGACAGGCTCTCCCACGAGCCCGTACCGCTCACCGACAACGGAATAGTGGTCACCGAGAGAACGGGCGAGGTGTTCGGCTTAAAAGAGGGCGACTACATCACGATAACTCTCGATGAGGAAAAGTACAGCTGTAAAGTGACGGGCTTTACCGAAAACTACGCGGGCTGTCTCGGCTATATGACCCCGAAGTATTATAAGCAATTAACCGGCTCGGAGCTGAAATACAACGTCATACTCACAAGGCTCACGGACGAGAGCAGGAGCATGGAGCGCGACGTAGCCAACAGATATATGAAGTCCGACAAAATAATAACCGTCACCTCAATGGTAGAGCAGATAAATACGATGATGGACATGATGAACTCTCTCGATTTCGTCATTCTCGTAATGATGTTCTGCTCGGGTCTGCTGGCGGTAGTGGTGCTTTACAATCTCATCAATATAAATATCGCCGAACGAGTAAGAGAGATAGCCACGATAAAGGTGCTCGGCTTCTACAGCCTTGAAACGGCAAACTTCATCTACCGCGAGAGCCTCGTGCTTACGCTGATAGGCGGGCTTGCCGGCCTGGGACTCGGCAACGTCTTTGCAACGTTCATAGTAGAATCCATACAGATGGATAACGTCATGTTCCCGAAGGAGGTATCCTTCATGAGCTACCTCATAGCCTTTGTCATGACTTTCGTGTTCTCTATGATAGTCAACTTCATGATGTACTTCAAGATGAACAGGATAAGCATGGTAGAATCCCTCAAGAGCATTGAATAACAGCCTGAGTTTAACAGCCGCATCGGAAAAGGATGCGGCTGTTTTTTCCGAAATAGAAAAGCACCGCTTATTATATAAAAAATCTTGATTTATTGCGTAAAATGTGGTAATATTAATGACATGATAATACTAAAACGGGCGGAGAGATATATTATGGCAAAGGAATTCAAGATAAGGACAAAAAATCAGGACGTATTTCTGAGGGTGCAGAAGGGTCATTTTGCAACTATGCACAGCCATACGAATTACTATATTGACGTTACCACGCAGAAAATGCGTCTTTCAGAGGCAAAGGCGGTAGCTGCTGAGCTTGTGGACGAATATAAGATGACTACCATAGTAGATACCATACTCTGCATAGACGGCATGGAGGTGGTCGGCACCTGCATAGCCGAGGACCTTACCAAGGACGAGTACGTCAACATGAATGCCCACCAGACGATCTACGTCGTTTCACCCGAGTATATCTCGGGCGGGCAGATGATATTCAGGGATAATCTCGTACCCATGCTCAACGGCAAGAGGGTGCTCATTCTTGCGGCATCGGTAACAACGGGAAAAAGCGCCCTTGCGGCGCTCGATGCGGTGCGCTATTACGGCGGCACCGTAGTTGGAGTTGCAGCTATTTTCGCTACCGTGGACGAGTGCGACGGTCACCCCGTCAATTCTGTATTCGACCCCAACGATCTCGGCGATTACGAGAGCTATAAGCCCCACCAGTGCCCCATCTGCGCAAAGGGGATCAAAATAGAAGCTCTTGTAAACAGCTTCGGCTATTCCGCTATCTGACCTGTCACGTATAATTGCCTGCATAGATAACTGTGCAGGCTTTTTGTATAATATGACGGGATATATCGCGTATCCGACCGCCGCGCAGGGCGTTTTGTCGGGGGATTGTTATGAATCTATATAAAAATATAGCATGATGAGCGGCATTTGTTCAAAATTATGGTGTTGACCTCAGAGAAAAATAATGGTATAGTAAAAGGTATGGAAAAATGCAGTTTTTTGTCTGACACGCAGGCTGACGAGAGGTGATTCTATTGAGCAAACCCAGACACAAACGATCATCTATCCCGTGGGGACTCATCTTTAACCTGTTTATAATAGCCCTTACCATAGGGCTTGTGGTCTTTTTTATATTTTCAAAGGACGGCTTTATCGACCTGCTCAACAGCGGGCTTAAAATAAACGTTATCTGGCTCATCGTGGCCCTTATAATGCATTTGCTCAATATAGTTATAGATGCTTCTATAATCTATCTTTTCGTAAAGCGAAGTACCCCTGCCTTTACCGCGCGGCAGGCTTTTATTGTGTCTATGGTGGGGCAGTTCTACTGCGCCGTCACCCCGGGCGCTTCGGGCGGACAGCCTATGCAGATACTCACTATGACCCGTATGGGCGTAAAGGGCGCCAACGGCACGGCCGCGCTTATACAGAAATTCCTCGTATGGCAGTTTACGCTTACAGCCTACAGCATAGCGGCAATGACGCTGAGGTTTTCTATGTTCGTGCAAAGCCTTGACTTAGCCATGTGGGTACTGACGATAATAGGCTTTATGGGGCAGGTGCTTACCATCGTGTTCCTTCTGCTCGCATCGTTCAACAAAAACGTTACCAAAAAGGTCATCGGCGGAATATATAAGCTGCTTGCAAAGATACACCTTATGAAGAACGTGGACGAGAAGATAAAAAAGCTTGACGAGACCCTTACGACCTTCCACAACTGCAACAAGGATCTCAATAAGGACAAGACGCTCGTCGTAAAGGTCTACGTGCTCACCTTTGTGCAGCTTACGGTGCTGTTTCTGGTGCCGTACTGCATAGCAAAGTCCTTCGGCAAGGACGAGGTTTATCCCTTTGATATGCTCTGCGCGCAGTCGTTTGTAAGCATGGTATCGGGACTTGTGCCTATGCCGGGCGGCTCGGGCGCTGCCGAATACTGCTTCAGCGCCTTCTTCGGCAATGCCTTTGACGAAATGACCATAAAGTCCGCCATACTTATATGGAGGACTATAACCTATTATCTTACGATAATGATATCCCTGCCGTTTGCGGCCGGAAGAAAGAAAAAGACCGCGCAGGAGGATATCGATAACGGAGCCGAGGGGAAAAAGGGTACCAACGGCACCGTAGCATGACAACGCCCGTACGGAGGTGCTTCTATGAGCGGCTCGGAGCCTCTTGTAAGCATAGTTATACCCGCCTATAACTGCGGTGGAATGTTTGACAAATGTATAGCGTCAATAAGGACCCAGAGTCTTGAGGACTTTGAGGTGATAATAATAAATAACGGCTCTACCGACGGTACCGCAGAGACGGCTCGCCGCGCCGCCCGTGAGGATAAGCGATTCAGGGTGACGGATATGCCGCACGGCATGGCGGGCAGTGCAAGAAACGCCGGCATCAGCGCCGCGCGGGGCGAATATATCGCCTTTGTGGACGGTGACGACTGCATAGCGCCGCAGTACCTTGAAAGGCTTTACCGTGCCGCGCGGGATAACGGCGCGGATATTTCCGTGTGTGGATTTGATTATTATTTTCTCAACAGGGAGAAGCTCAGAAGGGGACTTTCCGCGAAGGAGACTCTTTACACGAGGGACGAAGCGCTGGGACTGCTGCTTCAGGATACGAAAATAAAGTTCTATCTGTGGGGCAAGCTTTTCAGGCGCAGCCTGTTTGAAGAGCACGATATTACCATACCCGATATGTACTATGAGGACGCCGCCGCCGTGCCGAGGCTTTTCTGGTTTGCGAACAAGGTAGCGTCAACGGATTACTGCGGCTATCATTATACGCGGGCGTTCTCAAAATATACCGAGGTAAGAATGACCCCGGGCAGAGTAAACGATTATATCAACACCGTTCCCATGATAAGGCTGTTTCTTGAGGAACAGGGCGCTTACGATAAATTCAAGGGTAAGCTGAGAATACACGTTTTTCACGTTTATTATGCCGTTCCGTCCATGGTGAAGCAGAGCGCGCAGGAAAACAAAAGACCGGCAAAGGAAAATATAAGCATGGCAAGGGCAAAGCTCAGACTATGCCTTAAGCTGCCTTATGAAAGGCTCAAGGGGCTTGACCTTGAAAAGCCTGTTGTAGAATGACGATGAGGTGATGATTTGAATACCGCTCCTAAAATATCCGTAATTGTGCCTATATATAAAGTCGAGAAATTCCTGAAAAGATGTCTTATATCTATAAGGGAGCAGACCTTTACCGACTTCGAGGTGCTTATAATAGATGACGGCTCACCCGACAAAAGCCCCGAGATAGCCGAGGAATTCTGCAAGACCGACGGCAGATTCGTCGTATACCACAAGGAGAACGGCGGTCTTTCGGACGCAAGGAATTACGGCATAGAGAGGGCAAAGGGAGAGTATATCGCCTTTATAGACAGTGACGACCACGTTCATAAGGATTACCTGAGGGTAATGTACGAGGCTTGCGAAAAGCACGGGGCGGATATGGCGTACTGCAAGTATATGTATTCCTATTTCAATACGGGGATAAAGCTTCCCAGACCCTCTAAAGCAAAATCGGGCGTAATGGACAGGGACAAGGCTCTGAGCAACCTTATAAAAGATACTATGTTTCAGAGCTACGCTTGGAACAAGCTCTATAAGACGAGCCTTTTTCTTGATAACGATATAAGATACCCCTATATGTACTTTGAGGATATAGCCACTACGGCAAGACTTCTTTACAAGTCCAATAAGCTCGTGGTCACTTCAAAGCATCTGTATTTCTACGAAAAGCGCTTCGGCAGCATAGTAGGCACCATGAACGCCGAAAAGATAAGCGATTATTGGAGATCTATCCTCTCTGAGAGAAACTATTTTCAGTTCGTAGGGGAATACGACAAATACAAGCCCGCTATTCTCAAAATGGCAAAAAGAGCCCACGCAATAAATATATATTCTATAGTGAGGCAGCATATACTCAATTTCGATTTCAGAAAAATGAAGTACAACCTTGATACGAACAAGGATATCTACCGCTACATAATATCCAACGAATACGTTGCGGTAGAGGGAATACCGGAAGTGCCTTATAAGCTCGTTCAGCCGGGGCGCCGTTATAAAATGCCCAAGGAAAAGAAATATAAAATATGAGAAAGCAGGGCTGTCCGCATGGTTTTGTGCGGACAGCCCTTTTTACGATTATTTACCTGATGAAAGAAGCCTGTAGTTTTCGGGGATATCTGCAGCGGGAGAGATACCGTCGTCCTCGTAGAGAAGATACGAGGCGGGGGCTTCGTCATAGCCGAGCAGCTCAAGCTCCGAGGTATCGAGCTCGTCGGTACATCGCGCGGGAGCGCAGAGAGGCAGCAGCCTGCCCCTGCGTATGAATACGGGTACCTCGTCAAGGTCGGCGCGGATATAGTGTACGCCCTTTGAGAGAAGCTCTGTGCGCGCGACAGAGGCGTCCTTGAAGATGACGAGCCGCATATCCTCGGGCAGATAAACGTACCTTCCTGCGGCGTTCTGCACGTATATGGGGGTTGCCATAATGCTCTCTCCGATAAGAAGCTGATCCTCGGTCCGTCTTGCGATATCGTCATCGGGGAACTCAAAGCCGAGGGGCTTTATCATCATGCCGTCGTTAAGGCACGCCTTGACATATTCGCTGTAAAGATAGGGTATCAGCCTGTAGCGCAGGGAGATTATGCCCCTGAACGTCTTGGTATCGCCGAAACTGTAGCACTCCTGAGCCCTCGTGCCGAAGGCGCTGTGATCCCTCATGAGCGGGGTGAAGATCCCGAAGGCGAGCCAGCGCAGAAGAAGATCGCGGGTGCAGTTCGTGCCGAAGCCGCCGAGATCCGCGCCGCTGTAAAGAAAGCCGCACATATTCAGCGAGGGCATCATTTTTACGTTGAGAAGTATATGCGACCACCACGACTGATTATCGCCTGTCCATATACCGCCGAAGCGGTGCATTCCTATATAAGAGGAGCGTGAGAAAATCAGTATCCTTTTATCGGGCGAGAGCTCCCTGAAGGCATCAGAAGCCGCTCTCGTCATGTTGAAGCCGTAAAGATTATGCACGCGGCTGTGACAGACGGGCTTACCGTCTATTTTGTGAAACATCGCCGCATAGTCCTTGCGGCGGTTGTTGAGCCCGCCCATTCTGCTGCCGAGCTCGAAGAATTTAACGGGATCGTTGCAGGTGAAGTCAAAGCTTCTGACGTACTCGGCTGCCTCCTGAACGCCCTCGTCGGTGTAGAACATCGCAGGCTCGTTCATATCGTTCCAGAAGCCCTCTATGCCGCTGTCAAGCAGGAGCCTGTACTTGCTGCCAAACCAGCTGCGCGCCTCAGGCTGCATGAAGTCGGGAAAATGCGTTCTGCCGGGCCATACGCTCGCCGCAAAGAAGCTCCCGTCCTCAC
>CACWNZ010000016.1 GCA_902762335.1 uncultured Ruminococcus sp.
TACAAGACTTTCAAACCCCACGCTCAGCGCTGTCGCAGATAAGATAGCGGCGCTTGAGGGCGGCGTGGGCGCTATGCTCACGGCTTCGGGTCAGGCTGCTTCGATGCTTTCGATAACTAATATCTGCCACGCAGGCGACCACGTCGTATGCGCAAGCGCTATTTACGGCGGAACATTCAATCTGTTCAATAAATCGCTGCGCGAGCTCGGCATAGAATTTACCTTCGTTACGCCCGATGCGACAGAGGACGAGATAAACGCCGCCTTCAAGGACAACACGAAAGCAGTCTTTGTTGAGAGCGTATCAAACCCCTCTCTTGACGTAGCGGACGTAGAGCTTTATGCAAAGCTTGCCCATGCACACGGCGTACCGCTCATCGTAGATAACACCTTCCCGACGCCCGTTAATTTCAGACCCTTTGAATGGGGCGCCGATATAGTAGTTCACTCCACCTCAAAGTACATGGACGGTCATGCCGTAGCCCTCGGCGGCGTTATAGTCGACAGCGGCAATTTTGATTGGACCAACGGCAAATACCCCGCATTTACTGAGCCTGACGAGAGCTATCACGGTGTAATATACACCGAGAAGTTCGGCAAGGCCGCATATATCACAAAGGCTCTTACGCACCTTATGCGCGACTACGGCCCGCAGCAGAGCCCGCAGAACGCTTTTCTGCTGAATTTAGGACTTGAAACACTCTTCCTCAGAATGGAGCGCCACTGCTCAAACGCTCTTACCGTTGCGAAATTCCTTGAGCAGAACGACAAGATAGAGTGGGTAAACTATCCCGGGCTTGAGAGCAATAAATATTACGAGAGAACGAAGAAGTATATGCCCAACGGAAGCTGCGGAGTTATCTCCTTCGGCGTAAAGGGCGGCAGGGAAAAGGCTATGCAGTTCATGGACAGCCTTGACATGATAAAGCTTGTTATCCACGTTGCAGATGTCCGCACCTGTGCGCTGCACCCCGCAAGCACTACACATCGTCAGCTCAACGATCAGCAGCTTGAGGAATGCGGAGTAAAGCCTAACCTTATCAGAATGTCCGTAGGCATAGAGTATGTTGATGACATCATCGCCGATATAAAGCAGGCTCTTGACAAGATCTAATAATATAAAAACGGGACTGCCGCACCATAATGATGCGGCAGTCCTTGTTTTTTGTGTTTTTAATAGATTTACCAATCCTTGCTGTCCATACCGCCGTTGCCCATGAGCTGCTTATTGATGCCGTTTTTTATCCTCTCATCGGTGACATTGCCGTTTTCTTTAAGCAGCTTTGCGAAGAAGTCGCCTATACCGCTGCCCCAATAGGTCGATCCGACCGTTTCGCTCTGAGCGTGAACGTAGGGAAGCTGCTCCATTACCGCCTTTATTACCTCTGTGTCCTCATATTCCTTAAGCGGAACGGCGGAGTTGACGTTCTCACTTATTCTCTTGAGACTCTCGGGGCTTGAAAGGAAGGCGGCAAGAGCCTGCGCCGTTTTGGGATACTTCGTGTCCTTGTTTATTGCCAGACAGTAAAGATCACCGAACGACTCAAGCTGCTTTTGTTCGCCGTTAATCATGACCGTGGGCAGCTTTGCGACGCCGATATTTGCCGGGAGCTGACCAGCGGCGGCATCTGAACGGATAAGACCTGCAAATTCGTCGTCTATATAGACGTGTGCATCATAACCGTATGATGAGCCTGTTTCAAGTCCAGAGCCTACCAGCTTGCCGTAATCCCTCACCGATCTGAAGGCGTTGAACGCCTCGTCGGTATCGTAGCCTATAGTCTGTACGCCGTCCTTATATGACATGGGCGTACCCGAGGCCATAAGGAACGCCGTACCGAGCCACGGGTCTTCGATGCAGAAATAGAACTTTTTGCCGTTCTCGTTCGCCTTTGAGATAAGGCTGTCGAGAGACGAAATATCGGCGGGGTCGGTATAGATCTGCTTGTCATAAACAAGAAAAGGAATACTGTAATTTACGGGATAAGCGTACTGCCTGCCGTCAACAGTGACAGAATTTACCGCCTCGTCAATAAAGAGATCCGTTCCGCCCTCGTAATAACCGTATTCTATCGCCGATATACAGTTCTTCTCTGCAAGAACGGGAAGACCGGCTGCGGTAGTCGGAATTATATCCGCCGCCTTTGTCGTATCCTCGATAAGCTTTGCGGGCGACTTGTCTGCGTTATTCTCGACTATATTGATCTTGATCTCGCAGGACGGACCTTCGTACAGCTCGGTAAACTCGTGCGCCAGCTCTCTGTACGCATCGATACTTAAGTCTGATGCCCACAGCTTTAGCTCTATAACATTTCCGTTTGCCTCTGCCTCGGCTCTGATCGCAGCCTTTATTTCGTCCGCAGACAGCTTTTTAAGTTCTGTCTCACTGCCGCCGTCCGACTGAGCGGTGGCGGTGCTTTCTTTCGAGGCTTCATTGCTGCCGCCCTGACTGCCCGTACAGGCTGTCATTCCCACGGCAAGAACTGCCGCCAATAATAATGCTGTTGTTTTTTTCTTCATAGAAAACACTTCCTTTCACGCGCTGTTTCTCAGCATTATTGCAGTATAGTATCATTTTTTTAATTATAGCACATGAAGTAAATAATCACAACGGAACAAAACGGACACTTATCGAAAAAAATGTAGAAATATATATATATATTATGCATCTTGCACAAAAACACGAAAGTGCCGTTTATGAAAAAACTGCCGCACCATGACGATGCGGCAGCCTTTTATTATTCACCCTTTTTAGATGCTCTTATAGCCTTGTTGGTCTTGTGCTGATCTGAAAGGAGCTTTATGACCGCCGAGGGCTTGGGTACCTTGCCGTACATCAGTACGCCCACACGGTATATAGCGGAGGCAAGCATACCGAGCAGATAGATCGTAACTAACTGTATGACGACCGAAATGATTATCTCTATTATTGAAACGTCAGAGAGCGCTGCCCTTGCAAACATGGCAACGGGAGCCGAGAAGGGTATGTATGAGCATACTATCATCAGCGTGCTGTCTACAGAGCCGGAGTTTATAGCGATGACCACTATCATGAATACTGCAACTATTACCAGCATGACAGGGGAGATGAGCGTATTCAGATCCTCGCTCCTTGAAGCAAACGATGCGAAGGCGCCCAGCAGGAACGAGTAGATGAAATATCCCAGCACGAAGAAGAGCAGGGCATAAAGCGCCGTGTCCACGGGGAAGTTCATCATCTCTCTCAGCTCTGCGGGCAGAGAATCCATTGATACGAACCTCATGGAAACCACAGCCGTGCAAACTATTACGGCAAGCTGTGTTATTCCCGCAAGACCCGAGCCGAAAACCTTGCCGAACATGAGATGAGAGGGCTTTGCGCAGGTTATCAGCATTTCCATGGTGCGGGTGTTCTTTTCTGAAACAACGCTCTGGGCAACGAGCTGACCGTAAAGTATCACTGCCATGTATATCATCATCATAAGAATATATGCAGAGAGATAGTTCTTGGTCTGATCCGTGCCGGTGGTCACCGTACTGAGCTTCGGCTCAGAGCTGATTATCTTTGCGCTTATCTCGGCGGGAACACCTAACTTATCAAAGCTCGTGGTCTGATATATGCCCTTTACCGTCTCGGCGACCCTCGCGGTCTGTGAAGCGAACAGAGAATTGTTCTTTGTGATATAGGTGATAGCAAGAGGCTCGTCAATAACTACAGCAAAGGCGTAATCCTGCTTGTCGACCTTGTCTGAGAGCGTATCGTTATCCTCTGTGGAGATGAGCACCTTGTAGCCCTCAAAGCTTTTAGCAAACTCCGACTTTACCGTATTCTCATCTTTGTATGCCTTATCGACTACGGCTATGACCTGCTTGTCTGTCTCGGTCTTTTTTTCGTCTCCCGATGACTGGATAGAGAGTATCAGTCCCGGCAGGAACGCCATGCCGATTATCAGCACAAGGAACAGTACGGTGGTGATGATGAACGCCTTTGATTTGATTATCCCTAAGTATTCAAACCTTAGTACCTGTAAAATATGTTTCATATCCCCGCCTCCGTATACTGTACAAAAATATCATTCAGTGACGGCTCGCATACCCGGAAGCTGTCTATATCTGTATCCGCTGCCGATACGAGAGAAAGAAGCTCTCCCTTGCTCTGTTCGCTCTTCATCTTTATCCGCAGGATATTTCCTTCCTTTTCGGGCTGCTCCGCCGTCAGTATCCTGTCGCCCATAGTCTTTATGATGTGCGCGCTGAGCTTCTGCGGCTCCTGCGTGGATATTTCAATAACGTCGCGGGGGTAGCTGCGCTTTATGTCTGCTATCCTGCCGTCGGCAACGATCTTTCCGCTGTTGAGTATCGATATATTGCTGCAGAATTCCTCAACATAGTTCATCTGATGACTCGAAAACAGCACCACAGCGCCACTGTCTATCATCTCTTTTATAACGTCCTTCAGCAGCATGGCGTTTACGGGGTCAAGACCCGAAAACGGCTCGTCAAGAATGACTATATCCGGTTCGCACATCAGCGTTGCCGCAAGCTGTATCTTCTGCTGATTACCCTTGCTCAGAGTCTCGAGCTTCTTGTTCTTATATTCGGTCATGCCCATTCTGTCAAGCCATTTATCGCAGGCCTTCCTTGCGTCTGCGGAGTTCATTCCCCTGAGCATGGTAAGATAAACAAGCTGCTCGCTTATTATCTTTTTGGGATAAAGTCCCCGCTCCTCGGGCATATAGCCTATCCTTACCCTTTTTCTGTCAAGCGGCTTGCCGTCTGCAAGCACTTCGCCTTTATCGGGATAGAACACGCCCATTATTATTCTTATCGTCGTGGTCTTTCCTGCGCCGTTTCTTCCCAAAAGCCCGAGTGCCGAGCCGGAAGCTGCGCTCAGGTTCACGTCCCTCAGAACTTCTTTTTCGCCGAAGCTTTTAAACAGCCCTTTTACGGTCAGCTCCATTTTTATCCTCCTTTGTTGTCAGATAAACGTATCTATTCTTCAGCCGAGCAGCTTTTCAAGCTTTTCGGCAGCCTCCTGAGCCTCAGGTACGACAAGGCTTTCCGCCCTGCCCTTGTCGCAGGCTTCGGAGCAGGCGGGGTCTATCGGCAGACGGCCGAGTATCTCAAGGCTGTATTCCTTTGCGACCTCCTCGAGACTGCTCTGTCCGAAGGGATAGTGCTTCTTTCCGCAGTCGGGGCAGACGTAGCAGCTCATGTTCTCTATTATGCCGAGTATCGGTATATTCATCATCTGAGCCATTTTTACCGCCTTGCTCACTATCATAGAAACAAGCTCCTGCGGCGAGGTGACTATTATAATTCCGTCCAGCGGGATAGACTGGAATATAGTCAGCGGAACGTCGCCCGTTCCGGGGGGCATATCCACGAACATATAGTCCACGTCCTGCCAAACCACGTCTGTCCAGAACTGCTTTACCGTGCCTGCAAGCACGGGACCTCTCCATATAACGGGGTCGGTCTCGTTCTCGAGCAGAAGGTTCACGGACATTATATCTATGCCCGAATGTGTGGTTATGGGCAGTATGCCCTTGTCCGAGCCCATTGCCCTCTCCTTTATGCCGAAGGCTTTGGGTATGGACGGACCTGTGATGTCGGCGTCGAGTATAGCCGTGTGGTGCCCCATGCGGCTGAACATAACAGCCATGAGCGAGGTGACGGTGGATTTTCCTACGCCGCCCTTGCCGCTTACTACTCCTATGACCTTTTTTACCGAGCTGTACTGATTAAGCTTCTCGGTGAGATCCTGCGGCTCGTTCCTTGATGAGCAGTTCGCGCTGCAGGACGAACAATCATGTGTGCATTCTTCTGACATTATTCTTTCCCCTTTTCGGTGTATATTTTTGCAGAGGATCATTCCTCTGTTTCTTCGGGTATAGTCTCAGCCTCTTCGTCGGCTTCGGTCGGATATTCCTCCTCATCGGGGACTTCGTCTGCGGCTTCCGTATAGTCCTCTTCCTCAGCGGGCAGCTCTTCGGCAGTTTCCGCTGCTTCTTCAGGCTTATCGTCGGTCTTGCCGTCCGTCTTGTCATCGCTCCTGTCAAGCTCATATCCGCTGACAAAGGTGTAGGGCAGACCGTAGCCTAAAATGACTGCGGCAATGTTTACTGCCTCGTAATGCTGACTGAGCTGACTGTGAAACGGCATTGCCGTGATGACCGATGCAAGAATGACGTACAGGGCGGGCAGCACCATCAAAATAAGTGTCGCCGCCGAAAAGCGGATCACCTGCTTGCCGTCGCCCACCCTTGTGGCATAGAAAAGTATAAGCCCGAACAGAACGAATATGAGCGCCGTAAGAAGAACTCTTTTTACGGTATCCTGCTCAAAGCTGTCGTTTATCATGCCTGTAAAGAAGGTGGAGCATACCATGAACGCCGTTACAAGAAATGCCGAGAATATCAGATTCCAGACGTCGTTTTTGCTTTTCTTTTTCATATCCTTTTCCTCCGTAAAATTATTGCCCGGAGCCCTGCTCTCCGAACGCCGGCGCATAAGCACCAAACGAGATATATTGTATCATACGGGGATAAATTATAATTCCCTACAAGAATATTACTGTGCTTTTTTCTTGGCTGTCAGGCATACCCAGCCCTTATCGTCAAGCTGTTCTATGATCTCGAGCGAGGCGGGCAGACCGCAGAGCACGTCGTCGAGTCTCGTATCTATAATGCCGCTCATGATATAAACGGTGTTTTCGTCCATGAATTTTTCTATATCGCCCGAGAGCATGAGTATGGCGTCTGCGACGATATTTGCCGTGATAATATCATATTTTCCCTTTGCCTTATCCGCAAGGTTGCCGTGAATGCCCGTATATCTGTCGGCTACGCCGTTGCGCTCTGCGTTTTCTACCGATGCCTTTACCGCAAGCTCGTCTATATCTATGCCCGTGGCGCTCTCCGCGCCCAAAAGCAGAGCCGCTACCGATAAGATACCGCTGCCGCAGCCCACGTCGAGCATTCTTGCGCCCTTGCGGGTATATTTTTCAAGCGCCTCAAGGCAGAGCCTCGTAGTCTCGTGCGTACCCGTGCCGAAGGCTACCCCCGGCTCAAGGTTAAGAACTATCCTGCCCTCGGGCTCATAGTCGTCCCTCCATACGGGGCGTATAAGCAGTCTTTCGCCTATCTTTATCGGGTTGAAATACTTTTTCCAATTCTCAAGGCAGCTCTCGACGTCGCATTTATCCATGATGATCTCATAGCTTATTTTCTCCGCCTCGAATCTCTCTTTAAGAAACGCCACAGCCTCGGCGGGATTATCGGCGGGGCTGATATATATATGTATCCTGCCCTTTGTTCTGTCCTTATTCAGAAGCTCCTCGTCGATAAGGTCTATCCTCGCTATCTCAAGCACCTCCTGCTCAAGCATGGAATAATCCTCTATATAGATACCGTAGGGTACTGTCATCTGCGCGATGTCGCCTGCCCTGTCGATATCCTGCGAGCCTACCTCGACTGTTATTTCTGTCCAATCCATTATATTGTCCTCCTTTTTTACGGATGATATTATTATAAACCATTGCCGCGATAATTACAACCAAGCTGTGATAAAGATATTATACGCCCGCAATATCCCTGACGACCCTTGAGGCTATTATCAGTCCTGCCGCAGACGGAACGAAGGCTATGCTTGCGGGTATGACCTTGCCCGTTTCGGGGTCCTTTATCTCCTCTGCGGGTCTTTTAGGCTCCTCCTTTGAATACACGACCGTGAGGTGTTTTATTCCCCTTGCCTTAAGCTCTCTTCTCATGACCCTTGCAAGAGGGCATACCGAGGTCTTGTATATATCGGTTATCTCAAAGGCTGTGGGGTCAAGCTTATTGCCTGCGCCCATTGACGATATTATCGGCGTACCAGCCTTCTGAGCCCTGACTATGAGCTCAAGCTTTGCGCTGACGGTATCTACGGCATCTACGACGTAATCATAAACGGAAAGGTCGTACTCATCGGCATTTTCCGGCGTGTAGAATATATTATGCGTATTTACTTTTATATCCGGGGATATATCTCTTGCCCGTTTTGCCGCCGCCTCCGTTTTATATACGCCTATAGTTGACGAAAGAGCTATTATCTGTCTGTTGATGTTGGAAAGGCTCACCGTGTCCCTGTCGAACAGGTCAAGCTCTCCTATGCCGCTTCTTGCAAGCGCCTCGCAGACGTAGCCGCCCACGCCGCCTATTCCGAACACGGCGACTCTTGCCCTTGAGAGCTTTTCAAAAGCCTGAGCTCCCAAAAGCATTTCCGTCCGTGAAAATCTGTCGTCCATATTTTCTCTCCTTTCTGTATTCTCCCTGTATTACAGAATTATACAACATCTTTTGATGCTCCACAAGTTTCATACGACGATAATTTGCAGCCGTAAGGTAAAATGAATAACACCGTGACCGCTTTTTATGGACGGTCACGGTGTATGGGTGATTGTATTGATCGAAATGATCATTTCGTCCCGAAGATCCTGTCGCCTGCGTCGCCGAGACCGGGACAGATGTAGGCGTTCTCGTTAAGACAGCGGTCGAGCGCGCCTATATAGAGCTGTACGTCGGGGTGAGCCTCGGTAAAGGCTTTAACGCCCTCGGGCGCGGCGATTATGCACATACATTTTATGGCTTTGCCTCCGCGGACCTTTATTTCGTTTACGGCATCGATAAGCGAGCCGCCCGTGGCGAGCATGGGGTCGGCTACTATAACGAGCCTTTCTTCAATGAATGACGGGAGCTTGCAGTAGTAGGTCTCGGGCTTATGTGTCTGCTCGTTGCGGCACATACCTATGTGTCCGACCTTTGCGCCGGGCAGAAGCGCAAGGATACCGCCCACCATGCCCAGCCCTGCCCTGAGTATCGGAACGACGGCTGGCTTTTTGCCGTCTAAAACGGGCTGTACGGTATCCTCTATGGGAGTTTTTATCTCTGCTTCACGGGTCTTGAGATCGGAGAGAGCCTCGTAGCCCATAAGCATGGCTATCTCCTCCACAAGCTTGCGGAACTCGCTTGTACCCGTTCTCTCGTCACGAAGCATGGTTATTTTGTGCTTTATAAGCGGGTGATCCATATATATTACGTTTGACATAGACGTTCTCCTTTGCGTAGATCATCATATAGCTTCCGTTGAACGCCCGCCCCCGAAGGGTCATTCGGAAGCGGACGTTTGCTTTTTCAGCTTGCGCAGGTGCCGCAGGGTGTATAGCCCTGCGCTTCGATCTGACGTCTTGCTTCGGCTTCGGACTTTGCGGTTATAGTAACGATCTTTTTGTTGCTCTGATTCATACGCTTTACGCCGCCGCATTCCTGAAGGTGATAGACCATGGAATTGACGTTGAGTATGAATTTGTATTCGTAGGTCTGCTGTGTGGTCGGCTGAGTGACCTTATCCGTCTTGAGCGCCGTAAAGCCGAGCATTGCAAGAGTTACGCCCGTTGCTCTGAGCTTTGAATCTGCAAAGAGCAGAGAGTTGAGGAGCTGAGAATCCGCACTGCTGCGGAGCTTCTGTATTGCATCTATGCTCGGAGTGCCATCGCCGTCTGTGGTTACGTTGTAGCTGAGCCTCGTGGTGCGGGTGTATTCTGAGGGTTTGAATGATGAGCCTGCAATGTAGCCTATGGGGTTGGTGAATACCTCGATAAAGTTCATCTGCGAGAGCTCGACGTTGACGTGATCGGGCTTGCTGTAGCTGAGGAAGACCCTGGTGACATAGATGTTTGCCTGCTCGTCCATTATGCAGTCGTCTATCCTTATCTTGTTCTGCGAAGCCATATAGGTGAATACCACATACATTGCGGTGTCTTCCGTTGAGCCGGGGTGAGCGTAGCGGATATATTTGTCGCCGTTTTCGTCCTTGTCCTCGTAATGATTGAGAATATAGTTCTTGAGGGTGGTGAAGTTCTTTTTGTAGTCGCTGTCGGAAATGCCGTTTTTCTTGACCGTTACCTTGCAGGCCGCCGTTTTGCCGTTGAAGGTCCTTGCGGTGACGGTGGCGGTGCCTTCAGCCTTTGCGGTGACAAAGCCGTCCTTATCCACCGTGCATACTGCGGTGTTGCTTGAGGTGTATTTTATTTTGCGCGACCATTCGCCCGAAAGGAAGCTCACCTTGAGCTGAAAATACTTCTGCGGCTCAAGGGTCTTTGTCGTTTCGGAGAGCTTTATGCTCGTGGGCGCCTTCAACACCTGTATCGTGTCGGAGCAGCTTCTGCCGTTGTATGCCTTTGCGGTGACGGTGGCTGTGCCTGCCTTTTTGGCGGTGACCTTTCCGCCTGCGCTTACGGTCAGTACCGAGGTGTCGGAACTGCTGTAGGTGAATTTTGAGCAGGCCTCGTCGTCGTCAATGAAGATCTCCGGGGTATAGGCTTCGCCGATGCCGAGCTTTACTCCGCTGTTTTTGAATATGAAGATGTCGGGAGCCTTTTTGACCGTTACGGTACAGAGGGCGAATTTTCCGTTGGGGATAGAAGCCTTTATTACTGCCGTGCCGGGAGCCTTGCCCGTGATCTTTCCGTTGGTCACCGAAGCGACGGCTGTATTGTCCGAGGTAAAGGTTATCTTTTCGTTAGAAGATGCGGGGGTAAGTATCATCGCGGGCTTTACAGTCTCGCCTGCGCCGATGACGAAGGAGCTTTTCTTGAATGAAATACCCGATGCGGGCTGGATCACGTTTACTACGGTCTTTGCGGTAAGACCGTTTGACGATATTGCGGTTATGGTCGCCTTGCCTTTGGATATGCCCGTAACTATGCCTTGCGCGGATACGGCAGCTACTGCGGTGTTGCTTGATCTCCACCTGACGGTCTTGTTGGTGGTACTTGAGGGATAGACCGTTGCCTTGAGCTGCACGGTCGAGTTTTTGTACACATCAAGGCTCGTTTTGTCAAGCTTTATCTTGGTCGCCTTTACCACTACGGTGACGGTGCATTTAGCTGTTCTGCCGTCGGGAGTTTTTGCGGTAATGACCGCCGTACCTGCCGATTTTGCGGTGAGCTTGCCGTTATCTACGGCGCAGACGAGCTTGTTCGATGATTTCCACGTTATTTTGGTCTTTACGCCGTCCGAGAATTTCACGGTAAGGGTCGAGGTCTTTCCTCTTGCGATAGTGAGCGCCGTTTTGCTGAGGGTGATCTTGCCCGCCGCTGCTGCCTGAGCCGTTACGGTGGTGTCGCCTGCCGAAAGTCCTGCCGCCGATGCGGGGATAGCCATTGCCGAAAAGGCAAGCACCGCGGAAAGAGCCGCGCCTAAGATCCTTTTTGCCATAGTGCGCTTTTGTGTTTTCATATTTTTTCCTCCTTCTGAATTTACGGAAATATCGGGCAGCCATCAAGCGCGGTAATATTCCGCCTGATAGTAATTGCCGTCCTCATAGCTTGTCTCGATGAGCATACCGTTCTGTATAACGGCGGTGGACTGTACCCCGTCCGAGCGGGATATGCTTATGCCGTTTCCCGTATCGTACCAACTTGCGCTGAAATTGCCGAGGGTCGGATCGTCGTTGTAATACACCGCGCTTCCGTCGCCGTTTATTACAAGGGTCGTATGATACTGCGTGTCAAAGTATTCGTAGGTGTGCTGCCACGAGCCCGTATAGCCCGAAGAAGCCGTGGGAGTCTGTATCCCGCTCTGATCCTGACCGACGGGATTCTGCGTGCTCTGTGTGCCTGCGGGCATTCCGGCTATCGGGAACATACCGCCTGCCCCCGAGCCGTCTGACGAGCCTCCCGAGCAGCCCGCGCATATACAGGCAATGAGCGCCGCCGATATAAGCAGGGTCTTTTTCATGCTTTTGTACCTCCCTTCAAAATTTTATACCGAACGATCGTCTTCAGGCATCGTCAGGGTCTATGGGATCTATATCCGGATCATCGTCATATTCGACACCGCCCA
>CACWNZ010000017.1 GCA_902762335.1 uncultured Ruminococcus sp.
CTTTTTTTTTCTTTAAGGGGCGCCAAAACAGACCCGCACAAATATATCCCGCAGTGCTTTGAGCAGGGCGCAGCGATGACCCTCACCGAAGAGGACGCCCCCGAAAACGCAGACAAGCCCTATATAAAAGTTAAGGACTGCCGTACGGCTCTGCAGGCGATAGCGGCGCATTACAGAAGCACCCTTGACGTTACTCTCATAGGCGTAACGGGCAGCGTGGGCAAAACGAGCACTAAGGAAATGATCGCTGCGGCTCTTTCAAAGGGCTTAAAGGTCATGAAAACCCAGGGCAACAGGAACAGCCAGATAGGTATGCCGATGACGATGTTCGAGATAGAAAAGGACGATCAGGCGGCGGTCATAGAAATGGGCATGAGCGAGTTCGGCGAAATGGACAGGCTCTGCGATATAGCAAGACCTCAGCTTGCGGTCATGACCAACATAGGCAAGGCCCATATAGAGAATCTGAAAACGCAGGAAAATATCATGTCCGAAAAGCTGAAGATAACCAAGCACTTCGATAAAAACGGCATACTCTTCATTAACGGCGACGATCCTCTGCTCACAAATCTTTACGGCAGACAGCCGTTCAAAACGGTATCCTTCGGTATGGGTAAGGACAACGACTATTATGCCGACGAGATCTCCGTAAACGGCTTTGAAACGGCTTTTGTCTGTCACCATGCAGGAAGGGAAACAAGGCTCGTTATCCCCGCCCTCGGTGTACACAGTATTATGAACGCCCTTGCCGCCTTTGCGGTGGGACAGGCTCTTTCAATAGATGACGGGCTTATCGCAGAGGGACTGCTGACCTATAAAAACGCCCCCATGCGCCAGCAGATACACAAATGCGGCGACTTTATTCTTATAGACGACAGCTATAACGCCAGCCCCGAGGCGGCAAAGGCTTCCCTCGACGTGCTCAAAAGCGCCGCAAAGGGCAGGACTATAGCCGTGCTTGCCGATATGCTCGAGCTCGGCGACGAGGCTGTAAAGGAGCATTACGGCGTAGGCAGACACCTTGCGGAAATAGGCATAGACGGTCTTATCGCAGTGGGCGAGCTTTCGCGGAGCACGGCGCAGGGCGCGCGCGAAAACGGCTGCGGCTGTGTGCTTACCGCGCAGAGCAACGAAGAGGCTTACGAGAAGCTTCTGCCCCTTATAGAAAAGGACTGTACAGTTCTCGTAAAGGGCTCAAGGGGTATGCATACCGATGAGATAGTCAAAATGCTGCTTAAAAAATTTCAGACCTGAAGGGAGAGAGTGCGATGAACGATGATCCTAACAACAGAGAGCAGGGAGGCTCGGAGGGCTACGACCCCGAAAAGGACGGCTATTATCCCGACAGCGTATCCGACGCGGACAGCTATGAGGCAAAAAAGAGGTCAGATGCACAGGAACCCTATGAGTTCCACAAGGGAAAGACCGACAGGGGCAACTTCATTGCGATCATCGGTGCGGCGCTCGGCATAGCAAGCGTGATAGGCGCTGCTTTAGGCGCGCTGCTCATGCTTTTCCTGCCCTTAGGCGGCGTACTGCTGAGAGCCTCGGTCACCGTTGCGATAGCGGGCTTTATAGTGTCGTGTCTCGGTGTTTCCTACAGCAGAAGGAAAAACGGAGAGGGTCTTGCGGTCGGGCTCGGCGGCAGCGTACTTTCGGCGCTTGCGTTTTTTGTGTGCTGTGTTTTTCTGTTTTTCGGCAGTTGTATCGGCTGTGCGGTAATGTAAGGGCGATAATTGCAGTTTGTTTACAAAAATATTAACAAAATAAAATTTTCTTAATATAAATTGACATATAACACAAATCGTGGTACTATTATCTCAGCTAAAGGCTATATTTTACATAGAAAGGAATGTATATTCATGAATAATAATCCTTATCAGCAGCCGCCGCAGCAGCCTGCGCAGCCTCAGCAGCCCGTTCAGCCGCAGTACCCCATGCCGCCCTATCCCTACGCACCCGTAAAGCCGAAATTCAAGTTCTTCGATCAGGAGATGATCGAGATACTCGGCTGCACAAGCGGCGCGCTCAGCCTTGGGCTTATGATCGCTTCCGCGATAGTTTCAGGCAACGTGACCTATATATTAGGCTTGATAATGACGATAGTTGCCGCGGTATTTTCTGTCGGCGCCTTCGTTTTCAACCTTGTTCTCGGCAACAAAAAGAGAATGAGAGGCGAGGCAAGAGGAGCTCTCCTTTCGTGGGGCTTTGTATTTTCACTCGTAGCAATCGTGCTGTTCATGTTCCTGATCTTCTTTGCAAGCTGTATGACGTGCTACTACAGCAAGAATTTTAACATTCGGTGGTAATTGACGATGATCAGCCGCAAATGACCGATAGAGCTTCGGCTTTATCGGTCATTTTTGTCTCTGTATAGAAAAAATGCCGCAAAACCGCAGATTTGAATAAAAAATGTATGGACAATCGAATGGTTTTGATGTATAATAGCTTCATGTGCAAAATTATTTACCTGAAGGGATTGAATTTTCTTATGAGAAATATAGTAAAATCTATCGGCGCCGCAGTCTGTGCCGCAGCTCTCCTGTGCTCGGCAGGCTGTACGGGCAATACGAAATGGAGCTTCAAAACGGCAAACAACGAGCTTTCGAGCGGTCAGTGGATCCTCTATACCTTTGAAGGGCTCAACTCTGCTATACAAAAGCTCAGCACCGATGAGGAAAGCGCAAGCGTTGACAAGATAGACTGGGACAGCCAGCAGATAGAGAACATGGCGGCAAAGGATTGGATATACGCCGAGGCAAAGAAAAGCGCAAAGCGCTATCTCACACTTGAGGAACTTGCCGCTAAATACGGCGCCGAGGCCGACAACGGCACCTACGTTATGTATAAGAGCCAATACGGCTACTTCTATGAGAACTTCTACAAGACCCTTTTTGAAAAGTTAGGCATAGCGGAAAACAGCTACATAGATGTCATGGCTATGCCGAGCCTTCTTGAGGATGCCGTATTTACCAAGATGTACGGCAAGGGCGGCGAAAAGGAAGTATCCGATGACGAGGTAAAGAAGTATTTTACCGATAACTACGTTGCATACTATTACGTCACCGCCGACCTTGAGACGACCGACGAGGAAACGAGCGAAAAGACCGAGGTAAGCGCAGACGAGAAGGAGACTATTCAGACAAACTTCAGAAAGTACGCCGTTATGCTCAACGATCAGGGCAAGACCACCGATGACGTTACCGCTCAGTATCTTGTCGACTTCAGCGTTGATACCGCGCCCACTACCGACGATGCCACAGACAAGTCCGAGATGACTACAGGCGCGCTCAACGAGGCTATCCTTGCGGTAAAGGAAGGCACCGCCGAGACTAAGGAGCTTGACGGCAAGATGTACCTTATTTACAGGTACGACATCAATACCAAGACCGACAGCATAAAGGGCGCCGATGACGATACCGACGGAACTACAAGCTTCATTGCCAAAGAGGACATAGTAAAGACGATGAAGCACGACGAGTTCGAGGACTTCATAAAGGAGCAGATGGACGCTCTTGAGTACGACAGAAACGATGCCTGCGTACACAAGTATGACGTTTCAAGAACGATAAACATCGTCCTTGAGCAGACAAAGAGCTCCTGACAGCCCTTGTCACACATAAGCCGTAAAGACACGACAGGTCTGCGTTTGCAGACCGAGTCGTGTCTTTTTTTGATCTCACGGTCTGTGCGCCTGCAGCATAAAAACAAAAGCCGCCCCCGTTTTATCGGGAGCGGTATATTTTTTCGTATTCGCTTATCCAATCGGGGCGGTAGCCGTTTGTAAAGGCAAAGCCGTTTCCGGTTATCTCAGCCACCTTGACAAAGCCGTTCTCGTTATCGTAAAACACGACCTTATCGCAGTATTTCACGGCTCTTTCAAGGGAAATGAATCTCTTTTCAAAACGGCGTTTGACGTCCTCGGGCGGTATGTCGTGACCCCCCTTTCTTACTCTGCCCGCAATACGGTAAATGCTCTCATACTGACTGTTCAGCCCGATATAATACATCGTCACACGGTATCCGAGGGCTTTTGCGGCTTTCATGGTATGAAGCACCTGAAAGCCGGAGAGCGTAGTCTCCTGAGTAAAGGTAAGTCCTTTTTCAAGACAGTCCCTTATCTCTCTGAGAGCGGCTTTTCCTGCGGCTATCTCGTTGTGACCGCAGTTTCTTGCGATAGGGTCGGGGTCAATTATCCGTCCAAGGTTTTTACCCTCGCCCTATAAAACACCTCTGAAGCTCGTTTTGCCTGTTCCGTCTGTTCCGGCGATAATGGTATATTCCTTTATCATGGCTGCTCTTTTTCGGGTCATTCTATCGTCATAGTTGCCCTTGCGTTGAGATCCATAGAAGCGATGTTGCCCGCAAGGAATTCATAATAGCCCTGCGCGCCGACCATAGCGCCGTTGTCGCCGCAAAGCTCGAGCGGGGGATAGTAACAAAGCCTTCCGTTTTTGCCGCATTCTTCTCTTATAGTCCTGCGCAGGAGCGAATTTGCCGAAACTCCGCCCGCAAGGACAAGCTTTTTATAGCCGAGATCGTCCGCCGCCGATATGAATTTTTCCGTAAGGCTGTCTACAACGGCTTTTCTGAAGGATGCCGAAAGATCAGCAACGGGCAGAGTCTCGCCCTTCTGCGCGGCATTGTGTATGAGATTTATAACGGCGGTCTTCAGCCCCGAAAAGCTGAAGTCGTAGGGCGCGCCGTCGACCTTAGGGCGGGGAAGTGTAAAGCTGAGCGGATCTCCCTGCTCGGCGACCTTATCAAGATGTATACCGCCGGGGTAGGGCATTCCCATTGTCCTTGCCGCCTTGTCAAAGGCCTCGCCTGCGGCGTCGTCACGGGTCTTGCCGATGACCATCATTTCGGTGTAGTCCTTTACCTCCACTATGTGGCTGTGACCTCCCGAGACCACAAGGCACAGAAACGGCGGCTCAAGGTCGGGGTGGGCTATGTAGTTAGAGGCTATATGCGAGCGCAGGTGGTGGACGGGTACGAGGGGAAGACCGGCCGCCATAGACAGTCCCTTTGCAAAATTCACGCCCACGAGCAGAGCGCCTATAAGCCCCGGCGCGTAGGTAACGGCTATGGCATCAAGCTCCCTGAGCCCCAGAGAGGCATCGTCAAGAGCCTTTGTTACAACACCGTTTATCGCCTCGCAGTGCCTTCTTGAGGCTATCTCGGGTACGACTCCGCCGTAGAGCTTGTGCTCCTCCACCTGAGAAGCGACTACAGAGGAAAGTATTTTTCTGCCGTTCTCTACCACTGCGGCGGCTGTTTCGTCGCAGGAGCTTTCTATCGAAAGAATTTTCATTCTGATTATCAGTCCTTTTTTGCAAAGATCTTGGTCATTATAAGGGCGTTCTCTCTCGGGCGGCGGTAGAAATCTCTTCTCATGCCCATTTCCTCAAAGCCCATAGACCTGTACAGAGCTATTGCGGGATAATTGCTTTCCCTCACCTCGAGGGAGATAAAATCGGTACCCATGGCATCGGCTGTGAGCATAGCCATTTTTATCAGCGCAGTACCGACGCCCTTTCTTCTGTACTCGGGGTAGACCGCGATGTTGTTGATAAAGCAGCTGTCCGCAACAACGCTTACGCCGATATAGCCGATGAGTTTTTCGTCCTCGAGGGCAACGAAGAAGTAAGCCGTTTTGTTGTCAAGCTCCTCCTCTAAATTCTCATAGGTCCAGGGGGTAGAGAAGCACAGCTTCTCAAGCTCGACTATCTCGGGGATATGCTCCCGTTCCATTCTTGAAATAAACAGATTAATCATTGCTGTCCACCTTTAACGTACCGTTGTCTATCTTCTTCCTGAGAATTTGGCAGAACTCGTCTATCGACTTTTCTATGAAGAGCCTGCACTTTCTGTAGGTGGCAATATCCGAGCCGTAGGGGTCGGGAACACCGCCGCCTAAAATATATATCTTCTCCTTGGGAACGCCTATCATCATGAGGGTCTCGGCATGGGTCTGTGTCATCACCACATAGATATTCGTTATTTTTATATCGCGCTCTCTTATGGGGCGCGGCTTGTGATGAGCAATATCGATACCTATCTCGTTGCAGACGATCTCCGCATTTTTAGATACGCCCTCCTCGTTTATAAGGCCGAGAGCGGCGCTGCTGAAAATGCTGCTTATGCCGTATTCTCTTGACTTCACCTCATATATAGCCATAGCCATAGGGCTGCGGCAGGTATTTCCCGTACACACAAACAATATATGAAGCATCAGCCTCACTCCTGTCTCCGAACTGTATTATTGACCCTTTGCATCGAACCACGTTTTGCCGATACCCGCATCTGCTGTCAGCTTAAGCGAAAGAGATACGGCGTTCTCCATTTCCTCGCTCAGCAGAGCCGCCGCCTTTAACGCCTCGTCCTCGGGCGCTTCGACTATCAGCTCATCGTGGACCTGAAGTATCAGCCTTGAACGCATATTTTCCCTTTTAAGTCTGTCATAGACCCTTATCATCGCGATCTTGATTATATCGGCAGCCGTGCCCTGAATGGGCATATTCCTTGCCACTCTCTCACCGAATGCCCTCATGTTGAAGTTGGACGACGTAAGCTCGGGCAGATACCTTCTCCTTCCGAACATCGTCGTGACGTAGCCGTCCTTTTTAGCCTTTTCAACTACGTCCTTCATATATTTATCTATGCCCGAATACAGCGCAAGATAGCTTTTTATATAGCCCTCTGCTTCCTTTCGGGAAACGCCTATATCCTTTGAGAGGGAGAACGCTCCTATGCCGTAAACTATTCCGAAGTTTACCGCCTTAGCCCTGCTCCTGAGGGTCGGCGTGACCATATCCTTGGGCAGACCGAACACCTTTGCCGCTGTTGCGGTGTGTATATCCTCACCGTTTCTGAAGGCATCGAGCATATTCCTGTCGTCGGCTATATGGGCAAGCACTCTCAGCTCTATCTGAGAATAGTCCGCATCTACAAGGACACAGCCGTCCTTTGCGGTAAAGAAGCGTCTGAACTCCTTGCCCCTCTCGGTCCTTACGGGGATATTCTGCAGATTAGGCTCGGTAGAGCTTATCCTGCCCGTTCTCGTTTCGGTCTGATTGAAGCTTGAGTGTATCCTGCCGTCGGGAGCTATGACCTTGAGAAGTCCGTCGCAGTAGGTGGATTTCAGCTTCGTCAAAGCTCTGTACTCAAGTATCATATCGATTATCGGGTGATAGTCCCTCAGCTCCTCAAGCACCTCGGCATTCGTTGAATACCCGCTCTTGGTCTTTTTCTTTGCGGGCAGACCGAGACTCTCAAACAGCACGGCGCCGAGCTGCTTCGGTGAGTTTATATTGAACTCCTGTCCCGCCTTTTCGTATATCTCCGACTGTAATCTGTCTATATCCCTTTGCAGGGCCTTTCCGTAATCGGCAATGCCCTTTTTGTCCACCTCAAAGCCCGAATACTCCATATCCGCAAGCACCCGGGCAAGGGGCAGCTCTATCTCATCGAGGAGCTTCGTCTGACCGTTTGAGTCTATCTCCTTTTTCAGCCTGCCGCAAAGCGGAACGAGCATTGCAAGTCTGCTGTCGGTATCGCACTTGTACGGCGCTGTTTCGTATTCCTGAACGAGCCTTTCGATAGTATAGTCCGAAGAATTCGGGTTGAGAAGATAAGCCGCAAGGCTCGTATCGAACACGACAGAACGGCACTCGGTACCGTTCCTTATTGCTGCGGCAAAAAGCCGTTTTGAATCATCGGTGCGCTTTTTTATAGTCTCATCGCAGAGCAGACCGTCGATAAAGCTCTCAAAGCCCTCGGTAAATCTGTCTGCGGAATATATCTTATTATCGGCGCACAGCTCTATGGAAGCTATGCCCTGTTCGTCAGTCTGCGCAAGAATATCGCAGGTCTTGCCTGCAAGCTGCTTCAAAAGTGTATCGAGGGCAGGCGGCTCTGCATGGACAAGCTCGTTTATCTCCGTCTTTTTATCGGGAGCGGAGCTGATATGCGATGCCTCGTTCTCAAGACCTAACTTCTTTATCAGCGAGAAAAGCTCGAGTCTTGCCATAAGACGGGCAGCCGCAGCCCTGTCGCCCTTTTCTATGGCATAACGGGAAAGCTCGGTATCCACGGGCGCATCTGTGCGTATCGTGCCGAGTATCAGGCTCATATAGGCGCTGTCCTTGCCTTCCTCAAGCTTTTTTCTCGTGCCCTGCTTTATGTCGGGAGAGCCGATATTCTCATATACCCCGTCAAGACTGCCGAATTTTGCGATAAGCTCGCCGGCGCCCTTCGGCCCTATGCCTGCTACCCCGGGTATGCAGTCCGATGAGTCTCCCTGAATAGCCTTTATATCAATGAGCTGCTTCGGCTCAACGCCGTATACCTCTTTTATCTTGTCGGTATCATAAAGCGTTACCTCGGGCTTTCCAAACTTGGTCGCGGCAAGCCTGACGCTGACGGTATCGCTTACGAGCTGAAGGCTGTCCCTGTCGCCCGTTGCGATGACACATTCGCAGCCCTGCTTCGTGCAGGCTGACGCCAGCGTGCCTAATATATCGTCCGCCTCAAAGCCCTCGCAGGTAACTATCCTGTAGCCTAAATACCCTAAAAGCTCCTTGAGCGGCTCAAGCTGAGAAGCCAGCTCAGGGGGCATTCCCTTGCGGTTCGCCTTATAGCCCGAATAAGCCTTATGCCTGAAGGTAGGCGCTTTCAGGTCGAACGCTACTGCCGCGTGATCGGGCTCACATTCCGCAAGCAGCTTCATAAGCGTCGTCAGAAAGCCGTATATCGCGTTGGTATACTGTCCTTCCTTTGTGGTGAGCGGCTTTATTCCGTAATATGCGCGGTTGAGTATGCTGTTTCCGTCAATAACCAAAAGCTTCATACTGCGCCGTCCTCTCTGTCAGTCCTCGTTTACGGGTCTTATGCTGTCCATTATACCCACGCTTTTGCCGTGGTGTATGTATACTCTCGGAACTCTTTTGCCCACAAGGCACACTAATTCATAGTTTATCGTTCCGGTCATTTCTGCCATTTCGTCAAAGGAAAAGCTGCCGTCCGAGCCGTCGCCTATGACCAGCACCTCATCTCCGGGGCGCACGTCATCTATCCCGCTCACGTCAAGCATGAGCTGATCCATACATACCCTGCCTATAACGGGCGCTCTCCTGCCCTTGACGGTCATATACGCCCTGTTGCCGAGGCTCCTCGTATAGCCGTCCGCATAGCCTATCGGCACGGTGGCTATCTTCGTCGGGGCTTTGGTAACAAAGGTGCCGCCGTAGCTCACGGGCGTATCAGGCTCAACGGTCTTTACCTGAGCGATAACGCTCTTTATCTG
This sequence comes from uncultured Ruminococcus sp., assembly GCA_902762335.1. GTDB lineage: Bacteria > Bacillota > Clostridia > Oscillospirales > Acutalibacteraceae > UBA1213. The sequence continues at coordinate 9,308 of CACWNZ010000017.1, forward strand.
CATTGCGGGTCTGAGGTCAAGCCTCTGCGCAAGCTTTGCCGAGGGGGACAGCCCGTAAAGGATTATCCCCGCCCTCACACAGTCGAAATGCGCATTTTTATAGTCTATTATAGCACCGCTGTTTGAGCAGTGTACCACCCTGAAGCTCACTCCGTCCGCTCTGAGCTTATCTACCGCCGCCGAGAAGCAGTCAAGCTGATGCTCCGTAGCGGCTCTGCCCTCGTCCGCCTCGTCCGACACCGCAAAGTGGGTGAATATCCCCTCGCATTCAAGCCCTTCAAGAGCGCAGGCTCTCTTTATCTGTTCTATCGAGTCCTTATCGCGCTCCGTATCCTGATACATAAAGCCTATCCTGCTCATGCCGGTATCAAGCTTTATGTGTATCTTCACCTTAACGCCCTGTTTTACCGCCTCATCTGACAGCTCACGGGCGTATTCCTCTGAAAACACCGCCTGACTTATATTATTGTCGGCAAGCTCCCCTGCCATACTTGCGGGCGTAAATCCGAGTATCAGCACGGGCAGGCTTATCCCGTTCTCCCGGAGCTGCATAGCTTCCTCTATATTCGACACCGCAAAACGATTCGCGCCAAGCTTCTCATAAAGCTTACCGAGAAACACCGCCCCGTGTCCGTAGGCGTCCGCCTTAATCACGCACATTATTCCCGCTTTCGGGTCTGCGGCTTTTCTTATTTCCCTGAAATTATGCTTAAGGGCATCGACGTCTACCTCTGCCCATGTTCTTCTCAGATATTTACTCATCGGCTCACTCCCCAATGATTATTCCGGCTTCTGTTCTGTCTGCCGTTTTTTCTCATTTTCTCTATGGTTTAACTTATATTGTACTCCCTGCACCCCCTCTCTGTCAAGCAGAGCACAAGACTGTTCACGGATATTTTTAAGAATTCTTGAACGGTTTTTTAATGAATTTTGAATAACGGTTTACTCATTCAAAAACCGCCCGTCCCGCTGACCGCCCGTGACGGCGCGGAAAAGATGATAGATTTTGAACGAAAGCTTTTCTTATGAGGCTTTCGTTTATTGCATATTATAGAATTACTTAGAAAAAACCGACAAAACATTGACATTGAAGCTGTGCAAAGGGTATAATTGAATCATCAAATCCAAAACAAAAGGAGACATAACAATGACTATTCTTGTAACAGGCGGAGCAGGCTATATAGGCAGCCATACCTGCGTGGAGCTTCTCAATGCGGGCTATGACGTCGTATGCGTTGACAACTACTACAACAGCGTACCCGAGGTGCTCAACAGGGTAGAGAAGATCACGGGCAAGACCATTAAAAGATACGAGTGCGACATACGCGACAGAGAAGGTCTTGAAAAGGTATTCGGCGAAAACAAGGTAGACGCAGTTATCCATTTTGCGGGTCTTAAGGCTGTCGGCGAGTCCGCAAGGCTCCCGCTGCTCTATTACGAAAACAATATCTCGGGCAGCGTAGTTCTCTTCGAGGTAATGGAGAAGTTCGGCTGCAAGAAGATAGTATTCAGCTCGTCCGCCACGGTTTACGGCAATAATCCTATCCCCTACAAGGAGGATATGATAACCGGCGACGTAAGCAACCCCTACGGCAGAACAAAGCACTTTATCGAGCAGATACTCGGCGACGTATACAAGGCTGACAACGAGTGGAGCATTTCGCTTCTGCGCTATTTCAACCCCATAGGCGCGCACGAGAGCGGTCTAATAGGCGAGGATCCCAACGGCATACCGAACAATCTCATGCCCTATATCGCAAGGGTGGCTATAGGCAGACTGCCTCAGCTCACCGTATTCGGCGGCGACTACGACACCAAGGACGGCACCTGCATACGTGACTATATCCACGTTGTAGATCTTGCAAAGGCTCATCTCTGCGCTGTGGCAAAGATACTTGATACAACGGGCATAGAGGCTTACAACATAGGCAACGGCGTGGGCTACAGCGTTCTTGATATAATCAACGCCTTTGAAAAGGCAAGCGGCAAAAAGCTCAACTACGTCATCGGCGAAAGGCGCGCGGGCGACCTTCCCGCATTCTATGCAGATGCTTCAAAGGCTAACACGGAGCTTGGCTGGAAGGCTGAATACGGCATAGACAAGATGTGCGAAGACACATGGAATTTCCAGACGAAAAATCCCGAGGGCATAAAGTAAGCGATAACTCAATAATTCACTGCAAACGGCTGTCACCGAACGGGGTGGCGGTCGTTTTTGTATATTGGTGTCGTGTTAATGCGTTTGCAAAATATTGTTTCGACAATTTTCACAAAAATATGAAAGATCATGAAATACTATTGATTTTATTTACAGATTATGATATTATCAAATAAAGCAAAGTGGGAGGGCTTCACCTTTC
>CACWNZ010000018.1:0-1074 GCA_902762335.1 uncultured Ruminococcus sp.
AGCCATGAAGGAGCATAACGTACCGCAGTGGTATATCGACTCGTGCATGAAGATAAAATATATGTTCCCGAAGGCTCACGCGGCAGCATATATGATAGCTACTCTCAGACGGGAACGTTCTCCCTGCCCGAGGTAGGCACTACCTTTGTCCGTCAGATGCTCATAGATACCCAGCCCAAGACCTTCTCGGATCTCCTGCAGGTATCGGGTCTGTCACACGGCACCGACGTATGGATCGGCAACGCATCAGAGCTCATCGCAAAGAAGATATGCACAATCTCAGAGGTAATAGGAACGCGTGACAATATCATGGTCTATCTCATGCATAAGGGTCTTGAGCCGGATATGGCGTTCAAGATCATGGAGATAGTCCGTAAAGGAAAGGCAACGAAGCTGCTCACGGAGGATCATATAAAAGCCATGAAGGAGCATAACGTACCGCAGTGGTATATCGACTCGTGCATGAAGATAAAATATATGTTCCCGAAGGCTCACGCGGCAGCATATATGATAGCGCTCACGCGGCAGCATATATGATAGCCACTCTCAGGCTCGGCTGGTACAAGGTGCATAAGCCGAAGGAATACTACGCCGCATATTTTACGGTAAAGAGCGAGGGCTTTGATGCCGCCGTCGTCTGCAAGGGCAAGAATGCCGTAAAAAATAAAATGCAGGAGATAAGCGGCAAGGTACAGAGAAAAGAGGCCAGCGCCAAGGAGCAGGCAACGCTCCCGACATGGCAGCTCATAAACGAGATGATGGCAAGGGGAGTAGGCGTTCTGCCGATAGATATATACAAGTCCGACGCAAGGAAATTCCTTGTCGAAGGCGATAATATCCGTCTGCCGTTCTCGGCGCTGCCGGGCGTAGGCGAGGCGGCCGCTATAGGTCTTGCCGAAGCAAGACAGGGCGGCGAGTTTACGTCTATAGAGGATTTTCAGCAGAGAGCCAAGGTATCCAAGACCGTGATCGAGCTGCTCAAAAGCATAAACGCCTTTAACGGTCTGCCCGATACGAGCCAGCTTTCATTTCTCTGAGCCCTGAAGATAGCATTAAAAATGATGATAATGGTAC
>CACWNZ010000018.1:1106-14524 GCA_902762335.1 uncultured Ruminococcus sp.
TGTATTAAGTCACATTAATTGCAATTTACTTTGAAAAAATCAAATTTCATACCAAGTTAAAAAAATGTTCATAAAAAATTAACTCGTTCAAAAACCCTGATAATGGTACTATCATTGCTTGATAATCGGAACGAATCGTGATATAATAATCTATAACTCTTATTAAAGGATGAAATAAAAGATGGACAACGAAAATAATGATATCCTGACAGTTCCGGTCCTTCCGCTAAGGGGGTTGATCATTTTCCCGGGATCTATCCTGCACTTTGACGTTGCAAGAAAAAGATCGGTCGCGGCTATGACTGCCGCAATGGAGCATTATGAGCAGAGGATACTCATCACAGCTCAGAAGGACTCCTCGGAGAATGAGCCGGACACAGAGGATTACTATAAAACAGGCGTTATGGCGAGGATTCTCCAGATCGCCAAAATATCCGAAAGCGTTATCCGTGTAGTCGTTAAGGGCGTATACAGGGCTGAAGCTCTGCAGTATAACGACGGCAAGCTTTACGTTACCGCAAAGGCTGTAAAGGCTCCTATCGTTTCCGCTCCGGACGAAAGGGAAACAGAGGCAAGGGTCAATATCGTTAAGGAGATGTTCAACGAGTATTCCATAATAAACGGACACGTTCCTCAGGATATGTACCTTACCGTTTATGAGATGACCGATGCGGGCAAGCTTGCCGATTACATTGCCGATAACGTAATAAGGGATTACCACAAAAAGCAGGAGATACTTGAGCTCTATGACGAGGAGGAAAGGCTTGACAGGATAGTTGAGATGCTCAGCTATGAAAACGACCTCCTTATGATAGAGGAGAAGATCTCCGAAAAGACCAAGCTCGGCATGGACGACAACCAAAAGGAATACTATCTGCGCGAGCGTATTAAGGCTATCCGTGAGGAGCTCGGAGACAGCGAAGAGACTGATGCCGAGGCGTTTGAATACAGAAAAAGGATACTTGAGCTTAATACCACAGAAGAAAATAAAGAGCGCCTCATAAAAGAGGTATCAAAGCTTGAAAAAATGATGTCAAGCTCCGCTGAGGCTAACGTAGTACGAAATTACCTTGATGCCTGTCTTGAACTGCCCTGGGGCATTTATTCAAAGGAAAAATCTGACATTAAAAAGATAGCCGCCCACCTTGACAGGAATCACTACGGACTTAAAAAGGTCAAGGAAAACGTAGTTGAGGCGCTTGCCGTAAGAAAGCTCAATCCCGAAATAAACGGTCAGATACTCTGTCTCGTAGGTCCTCCCGGCGTAGGCAAGACCTCTATAGCCAAGTCCATAGCCGAGGCTACGGGCAGAAAATATCAGAGGATAGCTCTCGGCGGTATACATGACGAGGCTGAAATAAGAGGTCACAGGAGAACCTATATAGGCTCTATGATGGGAAGGATAATGAATGCCGTAAAGCTTGCAAAAACGGCAAATCCGCTGATACTTCTTGACGAGGTGGATAAGCTCGGGAATGATTTTCACGGTGATCCGACCTCCGCTCTGCTTGAGGTGCTCGACGGCGAACAGAATTCCACATTCTATGACCATTATATTGACCTTCCGTTCGATCTCAGCAAGGTAATGTTCATAACTACGGCGAACGATCAGTCGACTATCCCTGCGCCGCTTCTTGACAGAATGGATCTTATAACCCTTGACAGCTACACGAGGGAAGAAAAATTCAACATAGCCAAGCTTCACCTCGTTTCAAAGCAGCTCAAGCGACACGGACTCAGCGGTCATCAGATGAAGCTCTCCGATGATGCGATATACGACATAATAGACAGCTACACCCGCGAAGCAGGCGTGCGTTCGCTTGAAAGAGCTATTTCAAGAATAATGAACAAGGCTGCCGTAAAGATAGTTGCGGGCGAGGTAAAGTCAGTTAAGATCACTAAGGAAAATATCGAGGAATACCTCGGCTCAAGAAAATATAAGCAGGACGACATGAACAAGAGCGATGAGGTAGGGCTTGCAACGGGTCTTGCGTGGACCTCGGTAGGCGGAGAAACCCTGCCCGTAGAGGTTGCCGTTATGTCCGGCAGCGGAAAGATAGAGCTTACGGGCTCATTAGGCGACGTTATGAAGGAGAGCGCTCAGGCCGCCTATACCTGTGTAAGAACTATGGCGGACAAGCTCCATATAGACAGTGAATTCTACAAGAACAAAGATATTCATATACACGTCCCCGAGGGCGCAGTTCCGAAGGACGGACCCTCGGCCGGAATTACAATGGCGACAGCTATTACCTCTGCGCTGACAGGCATACCCGTAAAGCGTGACGTTGCCATGACGGGCGAGATCACTATAAGAGGCAGGGTGCTGCCTATCGGCGGGCTGAAGGAAAAGACCATGGCGGCCTATCGTCTCGGCATTAAGACCATTATCATTCCCGAGGATAACAAGAGCGATCTTGACGAGGTAGATGACGTAGTAAAGAATTCCGTAAGCTTCGTTTTTGCAGATAACATCAATACCGTGCTCGATACCGCCCTTGCGCCGCATGGCTGAAGCATCGTTAAGACACGGCAGTGAGGTGATGATATGAATTTTCAGATCGCCGAATTCAAAGCGGCCTACGGGCGTTCCTCACAGATACCCGCATCGGATCTGCCGGAGATAGTTTTTTCGGGCAAATCCAACGTAGGAAAATCATCTCTGATAAATAAGCTCCTAAACCGCAAGGCTATGGCAAGAGTAAGCGCCAAGCCCGGAAAAACGGCTACGATAAACTTCTTCTCTCTTAAGGAGGCTTATTTCGTCGACCTGCCCGGCTACGGCTATGCTCAGGTATCTCAGGCGGAAAAGCAGAGGTGGGCCGAGCTCGTTGAGGGCTATCTTGCTCAGGACAGGAAAATTGCTCTCGTCGTGCAGATATGCGACATGAGACACCCGCCTACGGCAAACGATATGACTATGATAGATTATCTCTATAACAGCGGATATAATTTCATCATAGCTCTTACAAAGCTTGATAAGCTGAAAAAGACTCAGCAGCTCAGGAGGCTTGAGAAGCTCGGTGAGGAGCTTGCCGATTATCCGGGTATCAGACTGTTCCCTTGCTCATCTCAGGACGGAACGGGCATAGAGGAGATAAGAAAAGCGATAGAAGAAAGCGTTCTTGCCGCAAACGGCTCAGACGCGTAAATACGGACAGAACAGGGCTGCCGCAGAAATGCGGCGGCTTTTTTACAGCAGATTATACAGCAAGGGAAGCTCCATTTCCTGCATATCGGCGGTGAGAGTAATTGCGCTGCGGCAGTAAACAAGAAAGCCGTTTACGTCTTTTTCGGCAATGCATTCGTATGCCTTTGCGATCTCCTGCGAGATATCATCGAGCCTGTTGTGCGAAATGAAAAGACAGACCGTTTTTCGTTTTTCGGCGATCAGACTTCGGACGTTCTTTACGCATTCTTCAGCAGCTTCGGGCTGATCCTTTTCCGCATAGCTGTAGGCAAGCTCAAGTCCGCCTTTTATTTCGTCCGCTGTTCTTGTGTTGGTAAAAAAGCCTGCTGCCGTGACCGCAAGGACAATAATAAGCACGGCTGATGCCGCATAAAGTCTGGACATATCAGCTTCTGTCCTTTCTTATGATCGTGTAGTCACCGTTTTTATCGGCGGTCATAATAAACACGTCCTGCATCCGGAGATTTTCCTTTTTAAGGATCTTATCAAGCTGCGCTTTAGTCATGCCGCATATTGAAAGGGAGCCCGGGGCAGGCTTGCCGTCGCTTATCACGGTGACGGAGAGGGTATTTTCCTTTTTTCTCAGTTTCATGTCCTTGATGCGGATAAAGTCGCAGTCTGCTTTTTTCATTATGCTGAGCATTCCGTTCGTTTCTACTATTGCGTAGGCAACCTCGCTTATGTCAAAAATATCCTTCTGCCGAAGCTGCTCAAACAGATCCTCTGTGCTTAAGCGCAGCTCGGTCATTGCCTTACGGTCGAGTGCTCCGTTGTTGATAACGATTATCGGCTTTCCGCAAATTATCCTGCGGATCTTCGGGCTTTTCAGCATCAGATAAGACAGAAAGATCTCGAACACTAAAAGCACCATTATAGGTATAAGTCCGCTGAGCATAGACTGCTCGGTATCCTGCATAGGTATAGTTGCGATATTCGACATCAGCAGAGTTATCACAAGCTCGCTCGTCTGAAGCTCGCTTATCTGCCGCTTGCCCATAAGTCTTACGGAAAATAATAATACCGCATAAAGAAAACACGTCCTCAGTACAGAAATAAGCAATTATCTTCACGCTCCCGCATATCTGATAAAGCTATTATTTCTGTTTTGTGAGAAATTATACCTTTTTAGCGTTGAATAAGATACCCTTACCCGTGCAATATTATACAGTACAGACGAATCAACAAGGAGGCAGACTGTTTTGTCCGGGTTTTTCAGGGAAATAAAAAACATATATTCAAAGGAGCCTCTTCAGCCGTATCGTGAGAGCTTTACTCCGCTCTCGGCTGAGCTTGATGGGCTTCTTGAAAAAATTAATAATGACTTCGGCGGGAGCGCGGATATTACCGTAAGAAGGACCGAGGTGGCGGGGATAAGAACGGCTATAATCAGCGTTGACAATATGATAGATAAGCAGGTGCTTGCGGAGGGTATTTTAGAGCCGTTTTTTAATACGGATTTCAGCGGAGATGCAGTGGGGCTGCTTGAGGAGCTTGGAAGGAGGATACTTTGTACCGCAGAAACGGAATATATCGACAGCTATGAAGCCCTCGAGGGCAGGATCATGTCGGGCTGCGCCGTGCTTGCCGCTGACGGAAGCTCAAGAGCGCTGAGCGTAGGGATACAGGGCTACGCCTCGAGAGGAGTATCCGAGCCACAGGCGGATATAGTTCAGAGAGGCTCAAAGGAGGGCTTTGTAGAGGCTGTAAGGGTGAATATGACCATGATAAGAAAGCGGCTCAAGACCCCGCAGCTTTGTTTTGAAAGCATGGTTACGGGCAGAACGAGCAGAACGGAGATTATTTTGTGTTACCTGAGAGATGCGGCAGCCCCCGAGCTGCTTGATACCCTGAAAAAAAGGCTCTCGGAGGTCCCGCTTGACACGGTGCTGACGGCAGGATATCTCGTGCCGTTTCTTGAGGACGACAAGGGTCATTCGCTTTTCTGCGGGATAGGGATATCGGAAAGACCCGATACTGTCTGCGGCAAGCTCACCGAGGGACGAATAGCCGTTCTCGTTGACGGAGTTCCGTCTGCGCTTATTGCGCCGTGCATATTTGCCGAGTATTTTCAGTCCCTTGACGATTACTCAAACCGGGCGTATTTTGCAACCTTTACCCGCATACTGAAATATATCGCTTTTCTTATCTCCGTACTGCTGCCGGGGTTGTTCGTCTCGCTGGGTACCTTTGACCCGGAGATGTTCCCGACCCTCATGCTCAACAAGATAGCTTCGTCGATAGCATCGACACCGCTCTCGCTCACTGCCGAGACCCTGCTCATACTGTTCATATACGAAATAATGCGCGAGGCAGGACTGAGAATGCCAAGACCCCTCGGCTACGCCGTCAGCATAGTGGGCGGTCTTGTGGTGGGCGATACGGCGGTTAGCGCGGGGCTTATCGGCGCACCTACGCTGATGGTCGTCGCCGTCAGCGCGATCAGCTCTTACGTCGTACCCGATCTTTATGCGCCTTCGGCAGTTCTGAGATTTGCCTTTACGCTCGCGGCGGGAGCGCTCGGGATATGGGGCGTTGCTGTGGTGTTCAGCATTGCTCTTGTCGATCTCTGCGGAAAGACAAGCTTCGGCGTGCCGTACACCTCGCCTGTTACGCCATTCAGCGCAGCTACTCTTCGTGACGTGGTTATCCGCGCAGGGTGGCGTGTGCTTTCAAAGAAGACGGAAAGGGTACAGGAGCTTCCCGGTGCTGATATAAGAGGAGAGAGCGATGAATAATAAGACCGTAACTTCAGGGCAGTTCTTCACACTGCTGTTTGCAGGCAGAGCAGCTCTCACGCTGACCTATTCCTCGTCCGTATCGGGCGTTGAAAATGCAGGCAGCTTTATCCTGCCGCTGATAGCCTTGATCCCCGCTGCGATAATACTCAGTCTGCCCGCTGTCTCGTTCTCCCGTAAGAATGACTGCGGCTCCTTTTGCAGCTATGCTTCGGAAAGACTCGGCACGTTCGGCAAAGTGATTTGCGTGGCGTATTGCTTATACTTCGTATTTTCGGCGTTCTTTTCCCTTGCTTTGTTCAGGGATTTTCTCTCCGAGGCATTGCCCTTCGGCGCAGACAGCAGACTGCTGCTTGCGGCTGTGGCTTTGGGCTGCGCCTTTGCAGCCGTGCGGGGGATAGAGGCGGTATCAAGACTTTCACTGCCTGTTCTTGCGCTTGTAATGATCTGCTTTGCGCTTACGTTCATTTTCCTTTTCAAGAGCTACAAGGCAAGCGGTATTCCGACTGAAGCTGCGTTATCCTTCACGACGGGCGCGGACTGTTTCGTTTTTCTTATCTCAAGAATGAACGGTCTTGCCGCCGTAAATGCGCTTTCTCATCATATCAAGGGCAATATAAGAAAAGGAACGGTCATCTTCTGCATACTGTATTCTCTTGCCGCCTGTGGGTTGATAATTCTTTTTAGCGGCGCGGCGGGCGATTATCTTTCCGGTCAACACCTTCAGAGCTTCAGGGCTATCGACGGCTCGGGTGTTCTGCAAAGGCTTGCTCCGCTGTTTATTCTTGCGGCAGTATGCAGCCTGTTCTGCAACGTATCTCTGTGTCTTATAGCGGCATCGGAATGCCTGTGCCTTGCCGTTAAGAGGATCTCTCCTTCAAAAGCGGCTTTAGCCGAGTGTGTGATAGTTATTGCAGGAGTTTTTTTACTGTCGGACGAAGCGCTTGATACAGTTATTAAGTCTGCGGGAATATCCGCTTCTGCGGCGGCGGTCTTTCTTTTTGTTATCCCTCTGTGCGTAAGGGCGGGCGCAGCAAAAAAGACTTCCTTCCGCAGAGTAAAAAAGTACGCGCGCACGTTTATGCTTATTGTACTTGCGCTTACCGTTGCTCTCACGGCATCGGGCTGCAGCAGTCTGCAGCTTGATCAGAGGCTCATCGTGCAGGGCTTAGGGATAGACGATAACGTAGGAAGCTGTACGCTTACTGCGATAGTGCTCGACACGAGAGATCATGAGCAGGAGAACAGATCGGCGGTCATTTACTGCAGGGCAAAAACTGCCGGGGAGGTCTTTGAACAGCTTGAGCGGCAAAGGGGAAAGCGGCTTCTGCTCAGTCATTGCAGCTTTGTCATGATGAACGAACGAGCTGCAAGGGGCTGTGTTCCTTGGCTCAGACTGCTTACGGATAAATACGGCGCCGCAAAGACCGCCGAGCTAACGGTATCCCGCGGAGCATCGGAGCAGCTTATTACCGATGCCGTAAACGAACTCGGCTACAGTGTTGAGGATATATCGGCTGTTACAGACAGCAGGGTGGTGAGTCAGAGCGTGGAAAGCGTTTCGCTTTTTGATTTTATTTCTGCCGTAAACAGAAACGAAGCTTCAGTTACTCTGCCCTATATAATTCAGGACAGCTCTACGGGGTCGCTCAGGGCGGAGGATATTTTGGTAAGTCTTGATACAAACAGATGAAGTCCGCTTGCATATAGCAATAAAATAATGTAAAATATAGAAAAGATAAAACGGCGGCGGTGATGAGAATGATCAGATGGGACCCGTGGTACAGGTGCATCAAAAAGGGCGGCGTCTGCCCGAACTGCTATAAGTGCAGTGAGTTCGGAACAAACAGAAGCGGCGAGGGCAAGCTTGTGCAGACCGTAGATTTTGATCTGCCGATGAAACACCTCAGGGGCTTGGGATATAAGATAAACTGTCAGTTCAACCCCGTTGTCGTTTGCGAATACTCGGACTTTTTTGATGCGGATGCGGATAAATGGAGGGACTATGTCTGGAAGATAATAAAGCACAGAAGGGATCTTGAATTCAAACTGATAACTGCCTGCCCCGAGCGCCTTAAGGAGCACGTTCTGCAGAGCTGGGGGAGCGGATATTCAAACGTAACGATAGCCTGCCGCTGTGAGGATCAGAGATCGGCGGACGAAAGACTGCCGATCCTTCTTGAGCTGCCCGCTCTGCATAAGGAGATATATCATCTGCCGATGCTTGAGAAGATAGATATAGAAAAATACCTGACGGGCGGGGAGATAGAGCGCGTGAGCTGCGGCGGAGAAAAAGGCGACGGCGCGCGGAAATGCGACTATGCCTGGATCCTCGATACAAGGGAGCAGTGCATAAGGAACAACGTGTCGTTTTCGTTTTTGCAGACGGGCTCACGCTTTGAACGGGACGGCAGGATATATGAGATACCCGCAGACAAGCAGACCTCGCAGGCTAAAAAGGCTGATATAAGCTTTACACGGCAGACCGAGCCCGAGGGGAGAGATCCTTACGACAGTATCCTTCTGCACCTTTCAAAATCAAAGTTCCGAGGGTATTTCACCCTGCCGATAGATATGAGAAAATACTGCCGCAAAAAGGGACTTGACGTGATAAAGCGGCACGCCTTTGATTTTGTAAGACAAAGACTTGCCCCCTCGTATATCAAGAATGACGGCAGTCAGACCCCGATGCACGGTCACCCCGTTTTTATCGCACAGCACGCCACGGCGACCTGCTGCCGTGACTGCCTGCAAAAATGGCACTACATACCCAAGGGCAGAAAAATGACCGAAACCGAGATAATCTACGTTGTTGAGCTGATAATGGAATGGATAAAGCGTGATCTTGAAAAATACAAAAAATAAAGATGCCGGAGCTGTTCCGACATCTTTTTTGTTGCTTATTATTCTTAATCGACAAGCTCGGGTGAGAAGCTTTCCTTCCACGGCAGACCGAATTTATTGAGCGCGTCCATAAACGGATCGGGATCGAATTCCTCTATGTTGTGAACGCCGGGCTTGTTCCATTTGCCCGTGAGGAGCATTGCGGCGCCTATCATTGCGGGAACGCCCGTAGTATAGGAGACAGCCTGCGAGCCGACCTCCTTGTAGCATTCCTGATGATCGCAAACGTTGTAAAGGTAGTAGGTCTTGTCCTTGCCGTCCTTCTTGCCTATGAAGATGCAGCCTATGTTGGTCTTGCCCTTCGTCCTCGGACCGAGAGATGCGGGATCGGGAAGGACTGCCTTTAGGAACTGCAGGGGAACTATCTTCTTGCCCTCAAAGTCTATCGGCTCGATAGATGTCATGCCGACGTTCTCAAGGCACTTGAGATGCGTCAGATAGCTCTGACCGAAGGTCATGAAAAATCTTATGCGCTTGATGCCCTTGATGTTCAGCGCAAGGGACTCAAGCTCCTCGTGGTGGAGCAGGTACATATCCTTTTCGCCTATTTCGGGGAAGTTATAAACCCTCTTTATCTCCATAGGCTCGGTCTCGACCCACTTGCCGTCCTCGATGTAGCTGCCCTTTGCAGATACCTCGCGGATATTTATCTCGGGGTTGCAGTTTGTTGCAAAGGGATAGCCGTGGTCGCCTGCGTTGCAGTCGAGTATATCTATATAATTGATCTCGTCGAATTCGTGCTTCATGGCGTAGGCTGAGAATACGCCCGTTACGCCCGGATCAAAGCCGCTGCCTAAAAGCGCGGTTATGCCTGCCTTTTCAAAGCGCTCACGGTAAGCCCACTGCCACTTGTACTCGAACTTTGCCGTATCAAGGGGCTCATAGTTGGCGGTATCGACGTAGTTTACCTTTGTTGCAAGACAGGCGTCCATGATAGTGAGATCCTGATAGGGCAGCGCAAGGTTGATGACAACGTCAGGCTTGAAGCTGTTGATAAGAGCGATAAGCTCGTCAACGTTGTCGGCGTTTACCTGCGCGGTGGATATTTTTGTTTTGCCGCCGTCAAGCTTTGCCTTGAGAGCATCGCACTTGGACTTTGTTCTGCTTGCGATGCAGATCTCCTCAAAGACGTCAGAGTTCTGACAGCACTTGTGTATGCAGACGCTCGCTACGCCGCCTGCTCCGATTATCAATGCTTTTCCCATTTTGACATTCCTCCGTTTTATATATTTTTCAGGATCATTCGTTCTCAAGAAGCTGCTTTGTAACGTAGGTAGGCAGGGCGAACGCGCCCTTGTGCAGCCTTGTGTTGTAGTAATTCGTATCTATCGAAAGTCTGTTCCATCTGCCCTCGTCAAGATCGTTGGTGGGGTGATATTTCTTTGAAGCAAAGCCGAAAAGCCAATGTCCCGACGGATAGGTGGGTATGTGTGCCTGATATACCTTGCAGAAGGGGAAGAACTGCAGTATCTTTTTATGCGCCTGCTTCATTGCCCTTGAATAACTCGGGTAGAACGGGCTTTCGTGCTGGTTTACAAGGCTGCCGCTGTCTGTCAGCGCCTTGTAGCAGTTGCCGTAGAATTCCGTTGTAAAAAGACCTTCACCGGGTCCGAAGGGGTCCGTAGAATCAACTATGATAAGGTCATATTCGTTTTCGACCCTTCTTACAAAGCGCAGACCGTCCTCAATATAGATATGCACTCTCGGGTCGTCAAGCTTTGATGCTACGGTGGGCAGGAATTCCTTGCAGGCATCGACTACCATGCGGTCTATCTCTACCATGTCTATCCTTTCAACGGTCTTGTACTTTACAAGTTCTCTCACCGTGCCGCCGTCGCCTGCTCCGATAACGAGTATTTTCTTTATATCGGGATTTACCGCCATAGGAACGTGGGTTATCATTTCGTGGTAGATGAATTCGTCCTTCTGGGTGAGCATTACTCTGTCGTCAAGCACGAGAACGTCGCCGAATTCGGGCGTGCTGAATATCTCTATCCTCTGGAATTCGGACTGCGCGGAGTATTTCTGCCTGTCGCACCTGATAGAAAACCTGACGTTGCCTGTCTGTTCCTCGGTATACCACATTTCCATATAAAAGCATACCTCCAATCGTTACTGTATCATTATATTTATCTTCTCTGTATTTATGTCTTCTGCGCCGGTAAGGTTACAGCCCTTTGCCTTTGCGTAGGTTATGTATTCGATAGCGTCCTTTGTTATAAGCTCTCCGGGGGCAAGAATAGGTATGCCGGGGGGATAGCACATAACAAATTCCGCGCAGATAGTGCCGAGGGTATCCTGAAGGGGTATCTGCCTTTTCTTTGAGTAAAAGGCGTCCTGCGGCGAGCACATTACGACGGGCTCTATGTATTCGTGGTCGAGCATTCCCGAGGGATCCTTTGAATAGAGCCGCTTGACCTCGTACAGAGCCGATATGAGCCTTTCGACATTGAGGATCTTATCTCCGACGGACACTATCGCAAGGATATTGCCTATATCGCCGAACTCTATCTGAATATCGTATCTGTCTCTGAGAATATCATATACCTCGGCATAAAGACCGCCTAATTTGTTTATCTCATTCCTGCCGTAGGTCGCAAGTTCGGTTACCCATTCAAATATCTTCCTGCCGTTGAGGGCAAGGTTTTTCCTTGAGATGTCGAGAGATGACATAAGCAGGTAAGAAGCGCTCGTCGTCTGAGTCAGATTGATTATCTGTCTGACGTAGCCCTCGGAGATGCCCTCGCCGAGCAGCAGGGCGGAGCTTTGTGTCAGTGAGCCGCCCGTCTTATGCATACTTACCGCCGCCATATCCGCACCCACGCTCATTGCCGAAAGCGGCATATAGTCGCCGAAATAGAAATGGGTACCGTGCGCCTCGTCAACGAGGACCTTCATTCCCGCGTCATGCGCGAGCCTGACTATCTCTCTGAGATTGGAGCATACTCCGTAATAGGTGGGGTTGTTCACTATTATAGCCTTGGCATCGGGGTGGAGCTCGATAGCTCTTTTTACGGAGTCTGCCGACATTCCCAGAGGTATGCCGAGTCGCTTGTTTACGCCGGGATTCACGTAAACAGGCACTGCGCCGCACACGATAAGGGCGTTGATGCTGCTGCGGTGAACGTTGCGGGGCATGATTATCTTATCGCCGCGCTTGCATACGCTCATCACCATTGCCTGAACGGCGCTTGACGTTCCGTTTACCATGAAGAAGGCGTGCTTTGCGCCGAAGGCGTCTGCCATTAGCTCCTCGGCTTCCTTTATAACGCTCACGGGGTGGCAAAGATTATCGAGCGGCTTCATCGAATTGACGTCTACGCTCATGCACTGCCTGCCGAGAAACTCCGTAAGCTCGGGATTTCCCTTGCCCTGCTTATGACCGGGTACGTCAAAGGATACTATTCTGTTTTCTCTGTACTGCTTAAGTGCCTCAAATACGGGGGCGCGGCTCTGATCAAGCTTCATTTTTCTGTCTCCGTTATTCATAGACGTTGGTGCCGCTGAATATCTCTATCATCTCGCGTCTGAGACTGTTGGAGATAGCGAGCCTTTCCTTGGGCGGTATCTCATATACGTCAGTCTTGAAGAGATAGTTCTGCAGCTCAAGCTCCTTTATAAGAAGCTGTGTATGGAATATATTTGCCTGATATACGTTTATATCCACGGTGTCGTATCTTTTGAGATTCTCGTCCTTGATGAAGTCCTGTATAGAGGTTATTTTATGGTCGATAAAGAGCTTCTTGCCGCCGGTGTCCCTTGTAAAGCCCCTTACCCTGTAATCTATGGTAATAATATCGGAATCAAAGCTGTCGATGAGGAAATCGAGCGTATTAAGAGGGGAGATAGTGCCGCAGGTGGATACGTCAATATCCACGCGGAAGGTAGCTATTGCGTTATCGGGGTGATACTCGGGATAGGTATGCACTGTAACGTGGCTTTTGTCGAGATGACCGACGATGGTATTGTCGCCCGCATAGCCTGCGGCATATTTTCCGCAGTTGCAGCTTTCGTCTATCTTCTCGGGCAGACCCGTTTCGGAGATGAGCAGGGTAACGCTGGCGCCCTGGGGGTCGTAGTCCTGCTTTGAGATATTGAGGACGGTTGCCCCGATCATTTCCGTTACCTGACAAAGTATCTTTGTAAGTCGCTCGGAATTATACTGCTCGTCAATATAGGCGATATAATCCTTCTGCTCACGCTCGGTCTTGGCGTAGCAGACGTCATATATATTGAAGCTGAGAGTCTTTGTCAGATTATTGAATCCGTACAGCTTTAATCTTTTTTCCAATTTAATTCTCACAACCTTTTAATAAATTCTTCGGCATTACTGCTTTCCGCTGAGCCTTTCCATTATCATGCCGGCGCACATATAGACGTTGCCGCCGCCGATGGTGATTATAAGATCGCCGGGCTTTGCGTTTTTGGTAACGTAGTCGGCTATTTCCTCAAAGGTCTTGAACCATACGCAGCCGTCTATCTTTGCGGCAAGGTCCTTTGAATATATATTATAGGTGTTCGTCTCTCTCACGGGGAGTATCTCCGAGAGGATCGCATGGTCGGGGATAGAGAGCACCTCGGCGAATTCG
>CACWNZ010000019.1 GCA_902762335.1 uncultured Ruminococcus sp.
AGGGAGGAGACGGCGGCGGTACGGTCATAGCCGCAGGAACTCCCGAGCAGATAGCGGCGTGTGAGGCATCATATACGGGGCGGTATCTTCGCCCGCTGCTTGAAGAAAATAATGCGTGAGAGCGTGGTGAGGATATGTTCGGCTATCTCAGACCCGAAAGGGAAGAGCTGAAAATAAGAGAATACGAGCTTTACAGAAGGACACCCGAATATATAATAGAGAAGAATATAACTATAGGTGAGGTCAGCGCGATATATTCCGGCAGGCTCAGAAACGGTCTGCCCGACGGCAGCGGAACTATACTCTATTCCGACCACAGATATACGGGATATTTTATCGACGGCAAGCCCGAGGGCGAGGGCGTCGTATACAACAGGGACGGCGAGGAATGCAGGGGCATATTCTCGTCAAAGCCCTTCTCCGACTGCAAAACCATGATACTTGCGGATATAACCTATTTCTACAAGGAAACGGTCTGATACGGAGCGCAAGGAGGAAAATATGAAAACCTTATTCGTCAGTGACCTTGACGGCACTCTGCTCGACAAAAAAGCCTCTCTTACCGAGAGATCCGAGAGGATAATTAAGACCCTTATACAGGAGGGACTGCTTTTTACCGTGGCGACGGCAAGAAGTCAGTCAGGGCTGAAATACGTTGACAGTCTCGGCATAAGACTGCCCAGCGTACATCTCAACGGAGTGCTTATCTACGACCGCAGCAGGCGAAGCTATACGGACTGCACGGCAATGGATACGGCAGCCGCCCTTGAGGTCATGAGGATACTCAAGGATTTTGACAGAATGTCGTTCGTGTATAAATTCGATAAGGACTGCGGCATTAACGTTGAATTTGAAAGGCTCTCGAACGAGGTCGAACGCAATTTCTTTGAGGTGCGCAAGGGTACCGACTACAAGAGCTTCCGTCAGACCCCTGAGATCACCGTCAGCGACGACGACAGGGTGATATACTTCACTATGGTTGACAGATACGAAAGGCTGCTGCCTATCTGTGAGGAGATACGAAAGGTACCCGGCGTAAAGGCGACCCTTTACAGAGATAATTATACGGATATGTTTTTTCTTGAGGTGTTCAGCGTCCGCGCGACCAAGGCGGCGGGCGTGCTCAGGCTGAAGGATCTGCTCGGCGCGGACAGGGTGGTGACCTTCGGGGATAATCTTAACGACCTTGAGATGCTCCGCAGCTCGGATTTCGGCATTGCGGTAGGCGACGCCGTGGACGAGGTAAAAAAGCAGGCCGACCTCGTTATCGGCAACAGCTTCGAGGACGGCGTAGCTGAGTATCTGCTCGGCGCATGGCGATAGATCAGCATACAAAAAGGCACGGTTACCGAGCTTTTCGGAAAACCGTGCCTGATTTTTGTTTTTTTCGTTATGCCTCGGGACCCGTGCTGATGTTGATGACGACCGTAGAGCCGTATTTCTCCTTATCGCCCGCAACGTGACCCTTATAGCCGATGACCTTGCCCGCTTCGACCGTGTCGCTGGAGATATAGTTGCCCGATGCGACGAAGCCCTGGGCGTTGAGCGCGCGAACGGCTGTTTCTATGGATTGTCCCGCAATAATGGGCAGCTCTCTGTCCGCCGAGCCCATGCTGACGGTAACTACTATGGTAGCTCCCTTTTTGGCGGTAATGCCGTTTTCGGGGCTCTGCGACTTGATAACGCCCTCTTCAAACTTCTCGCTTATCTCGTCCTCGGTCTTGATGAGGATAAAATCGCCGCTTGCGCTGAGCTTTGCGGCAACATCGTCATATCTCTGTCCCACGAGATTAGGTATGGCGACGAGGTCGGGGTTATCGGGATCTACCACGATGTCCTCGTCCTGTTGCTCGTTATTGCCCGTAATGAAGTTCGTGAGTGAGTATGCCCCATACGAAGCCGGGTACGCCGTCCTTCTTGCGGGGGGCGTAGTTTTCGGCTGCCTCGTTCTGTATGGCAGTTCTGTTTGCCTCGTTCCTTATCGCCTTTACCGTGGGCGCCGATGAGAGCTGAGAGCTCATCTCCTCAAAGGTGGCTATCCTGCCCAACTTCTGCACCTGAAGACCGCCCGCAAGAGCCGTGACTATGTGCGGGGGAAGTCTTTTGAATACGGCGGTAGGTATCGCTAACTTGCCGTCGGGCTTGCGCTCGTTGCTGTTTTCGGGCAAACGACCCGTCAGAGCATAGAAGAGCGTTGCGGTAAAGCCGTATACGTCGGTCGCCTCGTCAAGCACGCCTACGTTATTGTACTGCTCGGGCGCAGCGCAACCGTCCATAAGCTCGGGCTCGAAAAAGCCGCCCGTCTGACGCATCTCCTTGAGAGCAAAATCGGTGAGTCTGAGCTTGCCCGAGGAGGTGACCACGAGATTCTCGGGGCTGATAGCGTAATGACCGATATTTGCCGAATGCAGAGCCGAAAGCGTAGTGATAAGCGGCATGAATAAGGGTCTTGCCCTGTTCCATTCTATGCTGCCGCCGCTTCTGTTTATGTACTCGGTAAAGGGTATGGACTGATAATACTCCGATACGGTGTAGGATACGTTGTTCTCGCTGAAAATATCGAAGATAGGGGCTATAGCTCCGAGCTCTCTCAGCCTTGCGATATTTCTGTAATAGCTGAGGAATTCCTCGTTGAGCTTTTTGAACTGATCCTCATAGCCGCCCCTGATGACTACCTTCCTTTTGCCGTTCGCTCTGCCGCAGATACCCGCGGGCATTAACTCGGTTATGGTTACCGCAGAGCCCATGGTTTTGCTGTAGCCTATGTACTTTGCGCCCTCGCCGTTGTTGGAGAGCTTTTTGCCTACTATGTAGTTTCCCCCCTGAAGCTCGGTGCCGAGAGGTATATAGGGCGCGTTCTGTACGGTGTCCTTATCAAACCCGCAGAGCGGACAGATCTTCTCACCGTTATTATTCTGCATACAGCCAAGACACAGCTGTGACATATTATAATTCCGCCATTCTCCGTACTGATTTTTGAAACGGCAGGGCTGTACGGAATGCCTTGCCATCATATCCCTAAAATTATATCACAGCCTGTATGCAAATTGCAAGCCCCTGCATATTTTTTTAGCGAGGATCGGTGATTCCCGCAGCTTTAGCCGCAGCAGCCTCTTGAAAAACGGAGAAAAAGTGATATAATAGCTATCAGATGAATTATTTTTTTCGGAAGGCGCGGTATAACAGATATATCTGCGCTTTCCCGACTATCTTTGAGGAGGGTCATTTGATGAAAAAGCTTCGTTCGGTAATTGCGCTGACTACAGCGCTGGCAATGAGCCTTTTGCTCTGCTCGTGCGGAGAGGATAACGGCTCGGCAGGCGGCAGTACGAACGGCGACGGTCTGTTCGGCAATGAGTTAAGCGGCTTGTCAGGCAGCGGAAGCTCGGATAACGGATCCGTCAGCAAGACGGACGGCACATCGGATCAGGGAGCCGTATCTACCGCAGACCCCGTATCCGCTGACACTCTTCCGGCAGGATATAACGACAGCTGGAAGGGAAAGATCAGAACAAGGACCATACTGTACTACATGGACAACGAGCTGGTGGATGATGATCTGACCTACATATATGAATACGATGAGAAAGGCCGTGTGGACAAGATCAGACTGTCAGACCGTAATGAGTATCATCAGTATACCTACGACGATCATGATAATATAGTGCTTTTTGAAGACATACTGAACGGCAGTGTCGCAATGTCCAACAAATATGCATACGAATACTATGCCAACGGACAGAGATCACGCATGACGAAATTTTACAGCTACTCAAAGACAGCGGACGGTAAACCTGCTGTTTCCTATACGATCACGTATGATGAGCAGGGTAGAGAGACCGAAAAGATCGGCTATGATCTTGATGGAGAAAAAGAGACGGATCGTTACGTTTTCGTTTATGACGACAGCAAGCCCCGCGAGTGTGTCGTCAATTATACTCATACCTCATATAAGGACGGTGATGTGGACAAAGTAAAAGAATCTACGTACTATTGCTATGCATTGCCGGATGCCAAGGGTCAATACCGGTTTGACGAGTTTGATCTCTATTTTATTTATGACGTTACGACAGAGGCAGGGTTTTACAAGTATTATATGACCTGCACCAAGGGACAGACCAACTGCAAATATGACGACCACGGCAGCGTTATCGACGATGGCGTGCAATATACCTACAGCTATGAATACAACACCAACGGTATGCTGCTGAAGGCTGTATGCTATAACTACAGCGGCAGCAAGGAGTACGAATATGAATACGACGGGTACGGAAACGTCACCAAAAACATGAATTGGATGATAAAAAAATACACAGCCGAATCATTGGCAAAGCGTAAGGTCTACAATAATATTGCCTGCCAATACACCTTCTATTGATATTACGGCGCCTTCCCGGGAGCGGGAGGGCGCTTTTTTCTGCGCAGACAGGGTGCGGTTTTCCTCTGCGGCTTTTGCTCTTACACTTCAGGCAGAAAAATAACCCCGAAATAAGCTGTTGAATATAGTAGATTTTTTGAAAAGAATGTGGTACAATAGACGGGTACGTTATTATCCGCAGAGCAATGCGGATATATGCAAAAGAAAAAGGCACTAAGGAGGCAAAAAAATGACGTCAGCAAAAACCCTGCTAAGTCCTAAGAAGAATTATTATCTCAGGACCTTTCTATGGGGTCTCGGACTTGCGTTCCTGTACTTTCTACCGTGGATAATATACAACAGCGGATATTTCTTCTTCTACGGGGACTACAACGTACAGCAGATACCCTTTTATCAGATGATACATGACAGCGTGCAGAACGGCAATATAGGCTGGAGCTATACCACCGACCTCGGCGCGAATATAATAGGCTCGTACAGCTTCTATATGTTCGGCAGCCCGTTCTTCTGGATAACCATGCTGTTCCCGAGCGCGGCAGTGCCGTATCTCGTGGCGCCGCTGCTCATTATCAAGACCGCCCTCTGCGGCGTGGGCGCCTATACCTTTATAAGAAGATACGTAAAGAATCAGAATTATGCGGTGATCGCGTCGCTGCTCTATGCCTGCTCGGGCTTCAGCGTGTATAATATCTTCTTCAACCACTTCCACGAGGCGATACTTATCTTCCCGTTCATGCTTGCCGCAGTGGACAGCTTTATCTACGAGCGCAAAAAGGGCGCCGTTGCCTTCGCTATCTTCATATCCTGCACCATGAACTACTACTTCTTCGCGGGACAGGCGGTATTCATCTTCATCTATTGGCTCATCAGAATGATAACCGGCAGCTTCCGCATGAGCATAAAGGAATTCCTCAGATTTGCCCTTGAGGTAGTCTTAGGCTTCTTTGCCTCTGCCGTGCTGCTTTTCCCGTCGGTGCTCGCGGTAATGCAGAATTCCCGTGTTACCAACTCCTACAGCGGCTGGGGCGGTCTTGTATATTCAAGCGAGCAGAGATACGTGCATATCCTCGAGAGCTTCTTCTTCCCGCCCGATATGCCCGCCTATGCAAACTTCACCCCCGACAGCAACGCAAAATGGGCTTCCGTCGCAGGCTGGCTGCCTATGTTCAGCATGGTGGGCGTGTTCGCCTTCTTTCAGCATAAGACCCATAAGTGGCTCAGGATACTTATCCCGCTGCTCTTCGTCATTGCCTTCGTGCCGATCTTCAACAGCATATTCCAGCTCCTCAACTCCGCTTATTATGCCCGCTGGTTCTATATGCTCACCCTTATGCTCTGCCTTGCAACGGGAATAAGTCTTGACAGACCGACTACCGATTTCAAGCCCGCTCTCAAGCTGACGTTTATAATAACGGCGGTAATAGCGGCGCTCATCGGCTTTATGCCCGTTGTTACCAAGAATACCGACGGCACTGACAAGACCACCTACGGACTTGAAAAATATCCCGACCGCTATTGGATCTGGGTGGCTATGGCAGTTGTGGGTCTTGCGGCGCTCACGGTCATACTTATCTTCAGAAAAAGACAAAAGCTCTTCCTCGTCCTCACGAGCGTTGCTCTCTCGGTGATAATAGTGGGCTACGCCAATATCCTTCTCGGAATAGGCGTGCTCAACGCAAGCTATAAGAGGGACTATTTTATAGATTACGCCATAGGCAACAAGGACAGCTTCAGCGAGCTTGAGGATCTGCACGAGGTGCGCTCGGATTTCTACAACGAAATGGACAATATGGGTATGTATTGGCAGATACCCACTATCCAGGCGTTCCAGAGCATAGTGCCGGGCTCCGTAATGGATTTCTATAAATCCGTCGGCGTTGAGAGATCCGTCGGCTCAAGACCCAAAACGGACGTTTACGCTATAAGAGGTCTGCTCTCGGTAAAATATCTTTTCGATAACGACAGCGATTCAAAGAAGTTCGCGTCTACCGATGACTACAACCTCATGCCCGGCTGGAAGCTGCTTGAAAAAAAGAACGGCTACAGCGTTTTCGAGAACGAATACTTCATTCCCTACGGCTTTACCTACGATACCTACGTTACCGAGAAGGAATATGAGGATACCGCAGAGGCCGACAGAAGCAAGCTCATGCTCAAATCTATCGTCCTTACCGACGAGCAGATAGAAAAATACGGCAGCTTCCTCAAGCATGACGAGAATCTCGATAAGTATTCCTATTCTCAGTCGGAATATATGAACGACTGTGAGGACAGGAACAAGCTCGTGTGCTCCTCGGTAAAATTCGAGAACAATCAGTTTACCGCCGAGATAACGACGGGCGACAGCGCCGAGCTGGTGTTCTTCTCTGTCCCCTACGAGAGCGGCTGGTCAGCCGAGGTGAACGGTCAGCCCGCCGAGATAGAAAAGGTAAACGTCGGCTTTATGGCTGTAAGAGTTCCCGCAAGCACCAACTCGATAATAAAGTTCCGCTACAGGACACCCGGACTTATGCCCGGTCTTATAGTAACTCTCGTTTCGATAGCCCTGTTCGTCGTATATATGATATTCTGGAAGGTAAAGAAGAGAAAAACCGCCGACGGCAGTCATATCCTTCTTGACGACCTCGATCCCGATTCCGATTTCCCCGACCCGCTCCCCGAAGAGACGACGGAGAGCTCCGACGAGTACGAAACCGACGGCGAGGACGGCGACGACTACGGCGACGGCTTTGACGGTGACGAGGGTGGAGATAAGTCCGTAAAGGGCGTTAAGCTGAGCTTAGTCAGCTCGGACGACGACGACCCGACGGACGAGGGTACCGCGCCTGATGATACCCCCGACGAGCCGAAGCTTATCCTGACCAAGCCCGATGATGACGGCAGCATGAAAAACAGCAGGACAAAGCTGTAAAATAAGCGCAAAATACCGCCGCAGAGCATTAGTTCTGCGGCGGTAGATTTTTTTACATAAGACCCATATAATATTTTCGCGCAAGTATCCTCATGACCGAGCGGTCAATATCCTTCTGCTTTATTTTCCCGCTCTTTACCGCCTCAAGCAGAGAGGTGTAGGAGCTTTCCGCCATGGCGCTGCTCACTATGATAACGTCGTTGCCCGCAAGCACTGCCGCGACGGCAGGCGTTTCGGTGCCTGCGTACTTGGTTATCGCCGCCATAGAGAGGTCGTCGGTGATTATCAGCCCCGTGAAGCCCAGCTTCTCTCTGAGGTATTTATGAACGTTCTCCGAGAGCGAGGCGGGCTTTTTGTCGTCCATGCAGTTCACTATATTATGGCTGACCATAACGAAGTCGGCTCCCGCATCTATGCCTGCCTTGAACGGAATGAGATCCTTCTCCTCAAACTCCTTCAGCTCTCTTTTGTCAACGGCGGTACCCGTGTGAGTATCGACGTTGCCGCCGTATCCCGGAAAATGCTTCAGCGTGACGGAAACGCCGTTGTTGCGGCTTATCTCGGTAACTATCCTTGCGAATTCCGCAGTGGTCTTTGCGTCCTCACCGAGAGAACGATCGTACATGAAATCCTTTTTATCCGTAGCTATATCGCAAACGGGCGCAAGGTTGATATCTATGCCCAACTCCTTGAGCAGCGCAGATTTTTCATCGGCATCGGATTGGATATAGGCCATTTTGCCGTTTTTATAAAGTTCTCTCGGGGACATGAATTCGTGGGAGCTGAGCTCCTTTTTCCCGCTGATCCTCGTTACTGTGCCGCCTTCCTCGTCTACCGCAATAGACAGCGGTATCTTCTGCGAAATTACGAGCGACGAGATCATGGAGATCACCTCGTCCTTGGTCTTGCCCGCAAAATCATTGCCGAACATAACGTAGCCGCCGAGATGATATTCCCTTGCAATGTCCACCCTGTCCTCGGCGGGCAGACCCGCAAAGATCATCTGACCGACCTTTTCCTCAAGGGTCATCGCCGTCATATATCTGTATGCATCGTCATAGTATTCGGAATAAATGCCGTTGTCTCTGAATTCCTCGGGTACGGTAAAGGGGGAATCCTGTGAGCTTTCCGCCTTTGAGAGCTCCGACGGCTCAGCCGAGCTCTGCGGGGCGGGCTCTGAGCTGTCGTCGCTTACCGCGCTCGGTTTCCAGACCGAGCTTTCGGCTTCGCCCGGCTGAGAACTTTCGGCTTTTGAAGTTGCAGAGGTCTTGGCGGTGACGTCGCTCACCTTCTTTTGCTGTCCCGAGCAGCCTGCCGTGCAGGTGATAAGCGCTGCCGCAATAAGCAGCAGGGCTATAGCGGATCTGCCTTTCCGTGTCTTTTTCATAGAACAGTCTCCTTTATCGTTTTTTTAGAATATGCAGTCACACAGCCTCAGCCCGAGCTGAAGCGCCTTCTTTTCGGCATAGATGAAGCTCTCGTCACACACCTGATCGGGAGCATGACAGTCCGAGCCGATAATTGCTCTTATATTCTTTTCTGCTGCCGCCCTCCAGAATGCCTCGTGGGGATAGGGATATCTGAAGCCGTCGCGGTACATTCGTCTTGCGCGGCGGTAGCCGTTTGCGTTGTATTCGAGTATCATATCATGCTCTGCGGCGCAGTCGGTCATCATAGCGCAGGCTCTTTCGATATTATCGTCGACGGGAAGGTCGTTAAGAAAGAAAATATCCGGATGCGCAACAAAGCGGAAAAAGCCGGTTTCTATCGCCTGACATACGTTTTTTGCATAGTCAAGGACGGTGTCCGTATCATCGGCAAAGAAAATGTTTTTGAATTCGCCGTTCCTGTCGATAAAGCTGTGCGCCCCGAGAGCAAGGTAATCAAGTCCCTTTTCGTCAAGCAAAGCCCTGTAATAGTCGTTATACGCGGGGTAGTATTCTATTTCAAGCCCCTTAAGGATATTGAGCCTGTCTTTATATTTTTCCTTGAGCCTGTCAAGAGAGGAGATATATTCGTCAAGCTGACCGTACTGCATACGCAGACCGTAGTCCTTGTCGGGAAACGGACCATGATCCGAGAAGCCCAGCTCGGTCATGCCGCCCTCGCAGGCTCTTAATATATATTCCTCATCGGTGCCGTACGCGTGCAGACATCTGTTGGTATGTGTGTGGTAATTGTTCCTCAAGCCGTGACCCTCCGATAAACCGCAGCAATAATTATAGCTTGATTTTATCATAATTTGTATCGAAATACAAGCTTGCAATATTTACAATCGGTTAAAATTGTGTTATAAATATATATTGAAATAAACGCAGAGGAGGAAAACCTAATGCTTAAGGGAAAGACTGTAGTGGTGGGCGTTACGGGCAGTATCGCCGCCTATAAGGCAGCTCAGCTCGTGAGCGATCTCGTCAAGGAGGGCTGCGACGTAAACGTGGTCATGACTAAAAACGCGCTCAACTTTATAAACCCCGTCACGTTTGAAACTCTGACGAAAAACAAATGCCTTACCGACACCTTTGACAGGAATTTCAAATATAACGTAGAGCACGTTGCACTGTCTCAGAGGGCGGATATATTTATTATAGCCCCCGCCACCGCAAATATAATAGGCAAGGCGGCGTGCGGGATCGCGGACGATATGCTTTCTACCATGATGCTTGCGGCGACCTGTCCTATAATGATAGCGCCCGCCATGAATACCTATATGTACGAGAACGGCATAGTTCAGGAAAACCTTGAAAGGCTCAGAAGGCACGGTTTTATTATCATAGAGCCCGCAAGCGGCAGGCTCGCCTGCGGAGAAACGGGCAAGGGCAAGCTGCCCGATACCTCTTATCTTATAGAGGAGATAAAATATCTTATCGGCTTCGGCAGAGATCTTCAGGGAATGAAAATAACGGTGACCGCGGGACCTACCGCCGAGGCACTTGACCCCGTGAGATATATAACCAATCATTCCACGGGAAAAATGGGCTATGCTATTGCCGGGGCGGCTGCTATGCGAGGGGCGGAGGTGAGCCTGATAAGCGGACCCGTATCTCTTGAAGCTCCTGTTCACGTCAGAAAAACGGACGTGCGGTCCGCAGAGGAGATGTTCGGCGCCGTGAGCCGTGAGCTTCCGGACTGCGACGCGCTTATAATGTCTGCGGCAGTAGCGGACTATACGCCCGTGAGCGTTGCAGAAAACAAGATAAAAAAGCACGAGGGCGGCATGAGCATAGAACTGAAGCGCACGAAGGACATACTGAAATATGCGGGAGAGAATAAAAGAGAGGGTCAGGTGATATGCGGCTTTTCTATGGAGACGGAGGAGCTTATCGAAAATTCCCGAAAAAAGCTGATCTCCAAAAACTGCGATATAATTGCTGCAAACAGTCTG
This sequence comes from uncultured Ruminococcus sp., assembly GCA_902762335.1. Taxonomy (GTDB): domain Bacteria; phylum Bacillota; class Clostridia; order Oscillospirales; family Acutalibacteraceae; genus UBA1213. The sequence goes on from CACWNZ010000019.1 coordinate 10,675, forward strand.
AGAGAGAGCGGCGCGGGCTTCGGGACGGATACGAACAGGATCACGCTGATAACCCGCGAGGGGATAAGACCGCTTGAGCTTATGTCCAAGGATGCGGCGGCTCATGCGCTTCTTGACGAGATACTGCGAATAAAAAGTGCAAAGAATGCATAAAATGCCTTAAGCTTAAAAATCCTTAAGCTTAAGTTAATAGATTGTTATAAGAACATTTCATTTTTCTTATCACATAGAGCCGTAAAACAGGTTATAATATAACCATCGAAGCAAACGATACGTCACTACAATGCATGGAGGTAATCAAAATGGAAGGAAAAAGATATTACACAGAAGGAAACGAGCATACAGCCTACGAGCCTGTGCAGGCTCCCAATACAGACTATAACGATAATTTCTCCGCACCCGAGCCTGACCGCTATGAGGACGTATCCTCAAGGTCGGATACAAGACAGATAGAGCTTGAGCAGCCCGCTCGGTACCGCGCTCCCGTTTACAGCTATCAGAGCTACCGTTCACAGTTTGCGGCTCAGGAGAGCAGCGCAAGAACTGTTGAAAAGAAGAAAAAGAACGGCGGCAAGACCGCTATGATAGCCTGCAGCCTTGTGCTTGCAATGTGTCTCGGCTTTGGCGGCGGAATCCTCGGCTCTTATCTCGTAGGCAATAACAACGGCGGCGAAAAGAGCATTACCGCTACGAGCGAGGGAAAGGTAGTAACGGCTACCACCGCAAACGGAAACGATTCGGGGCTTAAGATAGTTGAGTCCTCATCGGTAAAGAAATCGACAACCAATTCGATCTCGGATGTTGTAAAGAACGTAAAGGATTCCGTAGTTGAGATCACGACGGAATCGACCTCGTATAACAGCTTCTACGGACAGTACGTTATGCAGGGCGCAGGAAGCGGCGTTATCATTTCGGCTGACGGCTACATCGTAACAAATCACCACGTCATAGAGGACGCCACGGACGTTAAGGTAACCCTTACGGACGGCAAATCCTACAAGGCTGAGGTCATCGGCTCGGACGACGTCATCGATATAGCTCTGCTCAAGATAGACGCTACCGACCTTACCGTAGCGACCTTCGGCAGCTCCTCCGATCTTGAGGTGGGCGAGACCTCAATAATAATAGGCAATCCTCTCGGCAAGCTTGGCGGCAGCGTAACGGCGGGCATAGTAAGCGCGCTCAACAGGAACATCACCATTGACGGTCAGAGCATGGAGCTTCTTCAGACAGACGCGGCTATCAACCCCGGCAACTCGGGCGGCGGTATGTTTGATCTAGAGGGCAATCTTGTCGGCATAGTTGTCGCTAAGTCGGTACAGACCTCAAGCGGCACTACGGTCGAGAGCATAGGCTACGTTATCCCGATAGACAACGTAAAGGCTATAATCGGCGATCTCAAGAACAACGGTCACGTTACAGGCAGAGCATATCTCGGCATACAGCCCATCGACATCTCGGGCGAAAGCTCAATGCGCCGCTACGGTGTCGATAAGGAAGGCGTATACGTCTATAAGGTATATGACAATACGGCGGCTTCAGATGCGGGCTTTACAGTCGGCGATCTTATAGTTAAGTTTGACGGCAAGGAGCTTAAGTCTAGCGCTGAGCTGAGCGCGGCGCTTCTCAAGAAGAAGGCGGGCGACAAGGTCGAGGTCGTCGTATCCCGTGACGGCGAGGAAAAGACCCTTACGGTCACCCTCGGAGAGCAGGAGAACAGCAGCTCGGGCAACGGCAAAAAGAACACCAACGGTTTTGATCCCAACGGCAACGGCGGATCAAACGGCGGAAGCAACGGCGGCTCAAACGGCGGCAGGAGCTTTGACAACTACGGCGACCTTTATGATTATTTCTTTAATTGGTAAGCCGCATTTCCGATAACGATCACGACACACTCTTCATATATTTCTCCTTTCAGGACCGCACCTTCGGGTGCGGTCCCTTTTTGCCCCGGGGGGCTTCTCGCCCCCCCGGTCCCCCTCGGCAGGGGCGCAGACCCTGCACCCTCCGCTGTGCTGTCCGATGTTTATCGGGGGGGAAGAAGAAGGAAAGATTCGGAAAAAAGGCAAAACAAAAGAGCTGCCGAAAGCCCGGCAGCTCTGATAGGTAATATGAAGTATCAGTTTGTGATAGTTCTCTCTGTTTCCTTGTCGAAGATGTGGATCTTCTCAACGTCAAGCGCGACCTCAACGCTCTCGCCTGCTTCTGCGGTAGAAGAAGGATCAACACGCGCAACACAGGAAGTGCCTTCGATGGTGAGGTAGAGGTAGATCTCGTTACCCATAAGCTCT